>NZ_JCANUT010000037.1:0-38629 GCF_059569095.1 Propionivibrio pelophilus DSM 12018
TTTGTTCAGGAGCAAGGAAATGGCATCGAAAGACAGGATGGCGGTACTGAGTGCGTTGATGGAGCAATCGGTGATCCCGGTGTTCTATCACCCGGATGAAGAAGTGTGCATCAACGTGATCCAGGCGTGCGCCAACGGCGGCGCGAAATGTGTGGAGTTTACGAACCGCGGCGACTTTGCGGCGAGCGTCTTCCTCAACGTCGCCAAGCACTTCGCCAAGGCCGACCCGAGCGTGATCATGGGCGTCGGCTCCGTCTGTGACGCCCCGACGGCCGGTCTGTACATTGCCAACGGCGCCAAATTTGTCGTCGGTCCGCTGCTCAACGCCGACGTTGCCAAAGTTTGCAACCGTCGCGGCATCCCCTACAGCCCCGGCTGCGGCTCCGCCACCGAAATCGGCGACGCCCAGGAACTCGGCTGCGAAATCGTCAAAGTCTTCCCCGGCTCCTCGGTGGGCGGCCCCGACTTCGTCAAGAGCGTCATGGGCCCCATGCCCTGGACCCGCATCATGCCCACCGGCGGCGTCGAACCCACCGAAGACTCCCTGCGCAAATGGTTCGGCGCCGGCATCGTCGCCTGCGGCATCGGCTCCAACCTCATCACCAAGAAGCTGCTCGACGCCAAGGACTACAAAGGCATCGAAGAAAACTTCCGGCAGACCATCGCCCTGGTGAACCGCATCAAAGCCGACCTCGCCGGCAAGTAACCCCGCACAGCACAGAAAGGACACCCCCATGAGCGAACTCATCGTCAAACCGGCCAGCGAAGCCCAATGGGACTGCGCCTCCTTCGGCGAAGTCATGCTCCGCTTCGACCCCGGCTTCGGCCGCGTGCGCAACGCCCGCAGCTTCCAGGTCTGGGAAGGCGGCGGCGAATACAACGTCTCCCGCGCCATGAAGAAATGCTGGGGCAAGCGCGCCATGGTTGCCACCGCCATCCCCAAGAACGACCTCGGCTGGCTGCTCGAAGACCTCATCATGCAAGGCGGCGTCGACATGAGCCACGTCATCTGGCGTGACTTCGACGGCCTCGGCAAAAACACCCGCGTCGGCCTCAACTTCACCGAAAAAGGCTTCGGCATTCGCCCCGCGCTCGGCTGCTCCGACCGCGGTCACAGCGCCGCCTCCCAGATCCGTCCCGGCGAAATCAACTGGGAAAAGATCTTCGGCGAAGAAGGCGTGCGCTGGTTCCACACCGGCGGCATCTTCGCCGCGCTGGCCAGCAACACCGCTGAAGCCGTCATCGAAGCCGTGCAGGTCGCCAAGAAATACGGCACCGTCGTCGCCTATGACCTCAACTACCGCGCCTCCCTGTGGAAGAGCCAGGGCGGCAAGGAAGCCGCGCAACGCGTCAACCGCGAGATCGCCAAGTACGTCGACGTCATGATCGGCAACGAAGAAGACTTCACCGCCTGCCTCGGCTTCGAAGTCGAAGGGGCGGATGAGCACCTCACCACCATCGAAACCGACTCCTTCGCCAAGATGATCCAGAAGGCCGTCAGCGAATTCCCCAACTTCAAGGTGGCCGCGACCACGCTGCGCAAGGCCAGCACGGCCACCTTCAACGACTGGTCGGCGATCCTCTGGTACGACGGCAAGATCTACGAATCGATGAAGCGCGACAACCTCGAGATCTACGACCGTGTGGGTGGCGGGGACGGGTTTGCCTCGGGCGTGGCCTACGGCTTCCTCGAAGGCAAGGGTCCGCAGGCGGCGGTGGAATACGGTGCGGCGCACGGCGCGCTGGCGATGACCACCCCGGGCGACACCTCGATGGTGCGCGTCGAGGAAGTCGAAGCCGCCATGAAGGGCAAGGGCGCTCGCGTCATCCGGTAGGTTTTTCCCCGTAGCGACAATCAACGCTGCAAACAAACTTTCGGCCCCATCACGGGGCCGTTTTTTTGCCGGCAAGGTTCATGGTTGCGCGAATCACCGTATAATTTCGGCCGGTCCCGCGGGCGAATTACGACAACGAAAGCCGGCGTTTCCCCTAATCCCTGAATCGGTTTTTGTCTTTCATGCGCATTCTGCTCAGCAACGACGATGGCTATTTCGCTCCGGGCATCGAGCATCTCGCACGTGCCTTGTCGGCCATTGCCGATATCACGGTGGTCGCACCCGAACGCGACCGCAGCGGGGCAAGCAATTCCCTGACACTCGATCGGCCCTTGTCGCTCAGACGGTCGGCCAACGGCTTCTACTATGTAAACGGTACTCCGACCGACTGCGTGCATCTGGCTGTGACCGGCATGCTCGACGAACTGCCGGACATGGTGGTTTCCGGCATCAACAACGGCGCCAACATGGGCGACGATACGATTTATTCGGGAACGGTCGCCGCGGCGACCGAAGGTTTCCTGCTCGGTGTCCCGTCGGTTGCCGTGTCGCTTTGCAGCAAGGCCGGCGCGCACTATGAGACCGCCGCGCGCGTGGCTCTCGAAGTCGTACGGATGGTTCGGGATCGCCAGCAAGGGGAACCGCTCTTGCTCAACGTCAATATTCCCGACGTGCCCTACGAGGCGCTGCGCGGAAGCACAGTGACCCGTCTTGGCCGCCGGCACAAGGCAGA
This sequence comes from Propionivibrio pelophilus DSM 12018, assembly GCF_059569095.1. Lineage (NCBI taxonomy): Bacteria > Pseudomonadati > Pseudomonadota > Betaproteobacteria > Rhodocyclales > Rhodocyclaceae > Propionivibrio > Propionivibrio pelophilus. The sequence continues at coordinate 2,569 of NZ_JCANUT010000037.1, forward strand.
GTCGGTGGTGCGAGCGGTTACCCCGCGCAACGAAACCGTTTATTGGGTCGGCGCCGCCGGGGAAGCGCAAGACGCTGGCGAAGGAACCGACTTTCACGCCGTGGCCAACTGTCAGGTGTCCATTACTCCGCTCCAGATCGACCTGACGCATACCGGCCAGATGGGTATGGTCCGCAGTTGGCTGTCACAATGATGCGGAGCACAGCCGGCGTCGGCATGACCTCGCAACGCACGCGGACGCGCATGATCGAGCGTTTGCGCGAGCGGGGTATACGCAACGAGCGGGTTCTGGCAGCAATTGGTGCAGTGCCACGGCATTTGTTCGTAGAGGAAGCGCTGGCATCGCGGGCGTATGAAGATACTGCGCTGCCACTCGGATTTTCGCAGACCATCTCGCAGCCGTATGTGGTTGCACGCATGATCGAAGTGCTTCTCGAAGGGCGAGCCGGACTGGGCAAGACGCTGGAAATCGGAGCGGGTTGCGGTTATCAGGCGGCGGTTCTCGCGCAACTGACCAGCGAAGTCTACGCAGTCGAACGCATCGAGCCATTGCTCGCGCGGGCGAAGCTGAATTTGCGGGCAATAAAGCAGTTTCGCGTGCGTCTCAAGTATGCCGATGGACAATTGGGAATTCCCGAGGCGGCGCCGTTCGATACCATCATCGTGGCTGCCGCCGCGCAGGGCGTGCCGCCTGCACTTTTGCAGCAACTGGCGCTTGGTGGCAAAATGCTCCTTCCTTTGGGTTCGGCATCGCAGCAACTGGTGCTGATCGAAAGGCGCGCCGAGGGCTATGTCGAATCCCGTCTGGACGATGTTCGTTTCGTCCCATTACTTTCAGGAGTCGAATGAAGAAGAGTTTTTCTTTTGCCACGATCGGGCGTGTCTGCGCTTGGGGCGCCGTGACTGTGCTGGCCGGCGCATTGACCGGTTGTGCAAGCAAGTTCCCCGCACCGGTCGTCGAGCGCGGTGGCGCATCCGTGACGACGGTTGCCGCTCCCTCGACCTACACGGTCAAAGCCGGCGATACGCTCTACAGCATCGCCCGCGATCACGGCATGGATCATCGCGAATTGATCGCGCTGAACAATATCGAAAATCCCAATCAGATCTCCGTTGGGCGCGTCTTGAAGATACGCCCGGCGGCCGCTCCATCGCTAGCGGATGGGGTGACAACCTCTCCGGTGACCTCCGATGTGGTGACGGTTCGCCCGATCGATGGTGGGCTTCCAGCCGACAGCATTGCGGTAGAGGCAGATAGCGCGACACTCAAGCGGGAACCGAAAGTCGGCAAACTGCCGTATTCGGATGAAACACTTGTCCGCCTGCAGGCAGAGGAACAGCAGAAGACTGCTACGGTCGCGCCTTCGGTCGCTGAGGCAGAACCGAAGCCGGCAGAGAAGTCGCCGGAAAAGCCCGCCGAGTCCGCAACGACGGGCGACGAGGTGCCATGGATCTGGCCGGCTAATGGAAAAATCGTTGGAACGTTCAGCGAAAACGGCAGCAAGGGTGTCGATATCGCCGGCAAGGCCGGTGATCCCGTGATTGCCGCCGGTGACGGGAAAGTTGTTTACAGTGGTACGGGTTTGCGCGGATATGGCAAGCTGGTGATCGTCAAGCACAATAACACCTACCTGTCGGCTTACGCGCACAATCAGAATATCCTGGTCAAGGAAGGCCAGGCGGTTAGCAAGGGGCAGAAGATTGCCGAAATGGGCAATAGCGATGCCGATCAGGTCAAGCTGCATTTCGAGGTTCGCCGCCAGGGGAAACCAGTTGATCCACTGAAGCATCTGCCGCCACGATGACCATGACAGGGAATAGCGATCAAGAGTCCGATTTGATGGACAACGAGATGTCGCCGGAGGATGAGGACGAGGAGGAGTTCCTTGCCGATCCGGAAGAGGAAGAGGCGACGCCGGCACCGGAAGTCGAACTGCTGAACGATGTTACCCAGCACTATCTCAACGAAATCGGAGCCAAGCCGCTATTTACTCCGGAAGAGGAGTATTCTTGGGCATGCCGCGCCCGTCAGGGAGATTTTGTCGCGCGGCAAAAGATGATCGAGCACAACCTGCGCCTGGTGGTGAATATTGCCAAGCACTACCTCAACCGCGGCATCCCCTTGCTCGATCTCATCGAAGAGGGAAACCTCGGGCTGATCCACGCCATCGAGAAATTCGATCCCGAGCGCGGATTCCGCTTCTCGACGTACGCCACGTGGTGGATCCGGCAGAGCATCGAACGGGCTATCATGAACCAGTCGCGCACCATTCGCCTGCCGGTGCACGTGGTCAAGGAAATCAACCTGATTCTCCGCGCGTTCCGGCATCTGGAAATGGCCAATGGCAAGGAAACGCGGCTGGAGCAGATCGCCCACCTGATCGATCGGTCTGTGGATGACGTGCGGCGGGCGATTTCGCTCAACGAGCATATCGCTTCGCTCGACGCGCCGCTGGAAATCGACCCGGATCACACCATTGCCGACGCCATCGCCGATGAAAACGCACTGGATCCGGAGGAACTGCTGCAGTCTTCCGAGGTCGGAAGCCTGGTCAATCAATGGGTCGACCAGCTAACCGAAAAGCAGCGGCGCGTTCTGGAGCGGCGCTACGGTCTGGGCGGTGCCGAGATCAGCACGCTGGAAGAAGTGGCTGCCGAGCTCAACCTGACCCGCGAGCGGGTGCGCCAGATCCAGATCGAGGCGCTCGATCAGTTGCGCCGGGTCATCAAGCGCGGTGGCGTAACCCGCGATAACCTGATTTGACGTTGTTGTATTGTCCGGGTTCGGCGTCAGCCGAAGCCGCAGTATGCGTGTGTTTTCTGTCCTGAATCCCCTGAAACAGGCAATTCTGAAAAGGAAAGCGTGAGATGAGCAAGAAAGTCGCGATATTCGATTCCTCCCTGCGAGATGGCGCCCAGGCCGAGGGCATCTCGTTTTCGGTCGAGGACAAACTCAAGCTCCTCGCGCTTCTCGACGATCATGGCGTTGATTACATCGAGGCCGGCAACCCCGGCTCGAACCCGAAGGATCTCGAATTCTTCGCCCGTGCCAAGGCCGTCGCGCTCAAACATGCCAAATTGGCCGCTTTCGGCAGTACTCGGCGGCGTGACATCAAGGTCGAGCAGGACAGCAACGTCCAGTCCCTGCTGCTGGCCGATACGCCGGTCATCGTCATTTTCGGAAAGAGCTGGGATTTTCACGTTACCGACATCATCCGCACCACGCTGGAAGAAAACCTGGCGATGATTCGCGACACCGTGGCCTTCTTCAAGGCCAAGGGCAAGGAAGTGGTCTACGACGCCGAGCATTTCTTCGACGGCTACAAGAACAATCCGGCGTACGCGGTCAAGACCTTGCAGGCGGCCGTCGAAGGCGGCGCGGAGGCACTCGTCCTGTGTGATACCAACGGCGGAACATTTCCGTCGGAAATCGGGGCGATCGTCGCAAAGATGGCGGGCTTGTTCCCGGTGACGCTGGGGATCCACGCGCACAACGACTGCGGAATGGCCGTGGCCAACAGCGTGGCCGCGGTGGAAAACGGTGCACGCCACGTGCAGGGTACCTACATCGGGTTCGGTGAACGTTGTGGCAATGCCAACCTGTCGACGATCATCGCCAACCTGGGCGTCAAGCGCGATTACGAGTGTCTGCCCGCGGATCAGTACAGGAACATCGTGCATGTGGCGCGGCACGTAGCGGCGATTTCCAACATTGCGCTCAACGAACGTGAGCCGTTCGTCGGCAACAGCGCCTTCGCGCACAAAGGTGGAATGCACATCGACGGCGTCAACAAGGCGTCGCACTCGTTCGAGCATATCAATCCGGAACTGGTCGGCGGTCAGCGTCGCTTCCTGATGAGCGAGGTATCCGGGCGGCGGATGATCCTGGACAAGATCTGGGAAGTCGATCAGAACGTAACGAAGGACGACCCGGTGACTGACCGCATCATGAAGCGGTTGAAGGAGCTGGAGCATGCGGGCTACCAGTTCGAAGGGGCCGAAAGTTCGTTCGAACTGGTTGTCCGCAAGCAACTCGGGCGCTACCGCTCATTCTTCGAGCTCGAGCACTTCAAGATCATCGGCGAGCAGCCGACCAAGGGCGAATTCGGTTCCTCGGCGATCATCAAGGTGAAGGTCGATGGCGAGGACGAGATCACCGCCGCCGAGGGCGACGGTCCGGTGCATGCGCTCGACAGCGCGCTGCGCAAGGCGTTGGAGACGTTCTATCCGGAACTGTCCAATGTTTACCTGACCGACTACAAGGTGCGCGTGATCAACGGCAAGGACGCTACCGCGGCAAAAGTGCGCGTCCTCCTGCAATCTACCGACGGCGACGCGATCTGGACGACCGTCGGCGTGTCGACCGACATCATCGAGGCGAGCTGGCTGGCGCTGGTCGATTCGATCGAATACAAGCTGATCAAGCTGGAAGAGGCGAAACTGTCCGGCAGAAAGTAAGGAGAAGGTGTCGTCGAGTTTACCCGTTGCGCCCGTTCAGGGCGCTGCCGCTGCTGTATCCGCTTCGCGAAGCGACTCGGCGAGCAGGAATACCGACATTGCGTAGAAGCTCGACCGGTTGTAGCGGGTGATCACGTAGAAGTTGTCGAAGCCGACCCAGTATTCGGTCTGCTGGGCGGGGGTCTCGAGGTCGATCAGCGCGGCTGGCAATTCGTCCAAGCCTTCCGAGTCGGTCAACGGACCCACTCCCTGGTTTTGAAGTTCGCGTAACGGCTGTACTGGCTTGATGCCGGCAGCGATCAGGCCGGACGGGTCGCCGCTTATCCCAGCCTGGATCGCGACCGGCGCCTTGGCTTGCCAACCATGCTGGTTCAGGAAGCGGGCGACGCTGCCGATGGCATCGGGCACGCTGCCGCGCAGGTCGACGCGATCGTCACCATCAAAATCAACGGCATAGTTCCGCTGGCTGCTCGGCATGAATTGCGGTATGCCGATCGCGCCGGCGTACGATCCGCGGTAATCCTGAGGGCTGATGCCGTTTTCGCGGGCCATCAGCAGGAACTGTTCGAGCTCCTTGCGAAAGAACGGTGCGCGTGGCGGGTAATCGAAGGCCAGCGTCGCCAAGGCTTCAAGCACACTGAATTTTCCTGTGTTGCGCCCGTATTCCGTTTCCACGCCGATGATCGCCACGATGATTTCCTGCGGCACGCCGTAGAGGGCCTCGGCGCGGATAAGTTCCGCCCGGTTTTCGCGCCAGAAGCGCAAGCCGTGCGTCAGCCGCCGTTCATTGAGAAAACGTGCGCGGTAACGGTGCCACGAGCGTTGCAGTTCCGGTACGGCGGCGGGGCGAATCGCCCGCAGGACGGTCGCGTTGGAGCGCACCGAGTCAAACTGTCGGCTCAGGTAGGCGGTGTCAAAGCCGTGCTCCTGATGCATTTGCTGGATGAATTCCTGAACCGCTGGCGATTCGCTGAAAGCCGGCGGCCTGGCAGGCCTTGCGGCGGAAGTCTGGGTTGCGGTGGCGATAGTTGCGATGCCGAAAAGCAGGGCGGCAAGGATGGTTCTCAATGCGGTCTTCTCCTTCGCGAAGCGAGTTGCTTCGTGCAGTTTTTCAACGCCTGCAGATTCTCAGGGCAGTTGATTTCGCCATATCGCAGGCTGACATAACAGCGTGCGGCCTCGCTCGTGACATCCGAGAGTTCGGGGTGGTCACGGGAAACACGTTCCGCCAGGGCGAATGGTCCTTCCCACGGTGAGCGGTAGATGCCGTGCCGCTCCAGTGCGCGGCAAAAGTCGATCCACACCAGTTGTTCTCGAGGGGGCTTCGTTCGCCGGTAAAGCACTCCGATTGCCACAAATGCCAGGATCAGCGCGCTGCAGGCGGCGAGCGCCATGCTCATCGTGCGCCAGTCCGGTGATTTCATGCCGAGCCGTGAGAGTACTTCATACTGGCGCTGTGGATTGTACCCGATGACCCACTGGTTCCAGGCGTTGTTCACCGCTTCCCAGCGGTGGCGCAGTTGCTGCAGGCGGCGCAGCCAGTCGCCGTCGACGCGGACCAGGGCCGGTAGCGGGTCACTGGCCGGAAGCGCCGCACCGATGCCGCGTTCGATTCGCGACGGAGCCACCGCCGCGGTCGGATCGACGCGAGTCCAGCCTTTGCCTTCCAGCCAGATTTCCGCCCAGGCATGGGCATCAGACTGACGTATCGTCAGGTAGCCGTCGATCGGATTGATTTCCCCGCCCTGATAGCCGGTGACGACGCGCGCGGGTATCCCCGCGGCGCGCATCAGGACGACATAGGCCGCCGCATAGTGTTCGCAGAATCCCCGCCGTGAATCGAACAGGAATTCATCGATGGCGTGGTCGCCGAGAAGTGGCGGTTGCAGGGTGTAGAAGAACTTCTCGTCGCGGAAGAAGCGCAGCGCAGCGTCTGAAATCCGTTCTGGGGCGCCATATGTTTCCTGCCATTCTCGGGCGAGCTGGCGGGTGCGCGGATTGAGATTCGGGGGCAGGCGCAGCGCTTGTTCGCGCATGCGCGTCGTTTCGTCGCGATTCGCCGCGTGGTCGAGTGCCGAGCGGAAGGTGTAGCGTGTCCGGTAGCGGACCGGTTCCCGCGCCAGCGTCTCGAAGGTTGGCCACAGCCCCGTGCCTTCGGGAAAGCTGATCGGCAGGTCGAGCGCCAGCAGCCAGCGCTGGTTGTGCGGTTCTAGCGTCAGGGTGTAGTCGGCGAAGTTCGGTCGAAGTATTTCGACAGCGGCGGGTTTGTTTGCCGAACGCAAGGCGTTGCGTGGATTGGCGCGCCAGGTCTGTCCGTCGTACAGGTCGAGTACCGGGCCGCGCCAGTAGAGCTGTGATCGTGCGGGAAGCAGGGAGGTGAATTGGGCGCGGAAGGCGATTTCGCCCGACTGGATCAGCTGGTTCAGCGACCCGGGCGACATGCGGTCGGAAAGGCCGGTCAGTCCGGCGTGGGCATCCCGCGGCAGCCCCCAGAGCGGCCCTTGTACCCGCGGGAAGAGCAGAAAAAGGACGAACATCAGCGGCAGGGCCTGGGTGACCAGCGTGGCGGCGTCTGCAAGGATGCGACGGGGCGACGGCCCGCCGCCGTGCATCCGGATCAGCGTCGCCGCGAGCAGAATCGTCGTGGCGAACAGCCAGAGTCCGGTCGGGATGCCCTGCGAGTGGAAATAGTGCGTCAGCAGCAGGAAGAATCCGAGCATGACGATCACCAGCCCGTCGCGCCGGGCGTGCAATTCGAGCGGTTTGAGTGCCATGAAGAAGACCAGCAGGGCGACGCCGGCATCGCGCCCGAAGAGCGTGCGATAGTGCCAGGCAATCAAGGCCGTTCCGGCGATGGCGATGACAGCGAGCAGCCAGCGCCCGGGCAAGCGCGCGTTGCGCTGCCAGAGCCAGGCGCGGCCGAGCAGCAGTGTGCCGAAAATCAACGTCAGCCAGAGCGGCAGGTGTTCGGCATGCGGCAGGCTGGTGGCGAGCGCGACGGCGAGCAGCCACGGAATTACACCATGCTCGAGCGGAGCCGGCGCGGCCTTTTGTCGGCGGTGGTTTCTCCCGAGGATCATCCGGATGCGCTCAATCACCCTGTTCACCATGGAGCGCCAGCGCTTCCAGGCAGATGTTGCGGTGTGCAGTGCCCGACTCGGGTGGGATGCTCCTGCCGGGTAGCCGCAGTGCGTAGCGGCGGTGTTCGCGCTCGGCGCGGACGATCCAGCCAGCGAGCAGTGACAGCCGCATCTCCATGTCCGCCGCCTCCGGCGTGAGCGACCAGTCGAGCCACAATTCCTCGACGGCACCGCCGTCGAACTGCTTGACGAGCAAAGGGCGATGGTCGATGTCGCGGGCCACGGCCTTCCACGCAATATGTCGAGGTGAGTCGTTCGGCTGATGCTGGCGCAGTCCCGAGAAGTCTTCCTGTCCCGTGATTCCGGTCGTGCCGCCGCTTTGGCTGGCCGGCGAGGCTGGCGGAAGCGGTGTTTCGATCGGCCTTGGATAGACGAGACAGGACAACGGCGGGTGTGGATAGCTCCACACCCGGAACAGGCCGAGCGGGTAGCGTGACGCCAGGGTGATGCGCCCCGGATCGATCCGGCCGCGGCGCCTCGTGGCGAAGGGGATGGCGACCACGGTCTGCTCTTCCGGAGGAACGTCGCACAGAACCCCGTCATCGCGTCCGAGCGAGAACTCCAGGGCGTAGCGAGGTTGAGGGCGCGCGTTGTCGATGTGCAGCGGGAAGTGGGCCGTCTCGCCCGAAAACACCGGTTCGGCGCGTCCAGGGTGCAGCCTGAGGCCGAGCAGGTTGCGGAAGGCATGCACCATGCCGACGAGGCCGATGCCGGCGAGCAGGAAAACCAGTGCATGGCCGAGGCTGAGGTTGTAGTTGATGGCCCCGGTCAGCATCACGACCAGTACGACCGCGTACAAAATGCCGGCCCCGGTGGGCAGGATGAAAATCCGGCGCTGGGTGAGCACGACCGGCAGTTGTTCATCGCGCCCGAGGCGGAAGAGCCAGCGAGCGAAGCGCTCCCGGAATGGCATCAGACGACCGGCACCGTTCTGACGAGGTTGGCGATGTCCTCCTGCCGCGCGTGGCCGGCGCTGTCGGCGAGTTGCAGGCGATGGCAGGCGACGCTGGGCAAGACGGCCTGAATGTCCTCGGGAACGACCATCTTTCGGCCAGCGAGAAAGGCCCAGGCGCGGGCAACGGCGAGCAAGGCCAAAGCCGCACGCGGGCTGAGTCCGTGGATGAAGCGCGGGCTGTTGCGCGTCGCCTCGACCAGCGCCTGAACGTAGTCGAGCAGTGCCGGCGAAGCGTGTGTCGCTGCGGCTGCGGCTTGCAACGGTCCGAGTTGGTCGGGTGTCAGTGCGGCCGTGAGATCTGGCTGGGTGTCGCGTCGTCCGCCGCCTTCAAGCAGGGCGCGTTCGGCGGCCCGGTCGGGGTAGCCGAGTTCGAGCCGCAGCAGGAAACGGTCGAGTTGCGATTCGGGCAGGGGAAACGTGCCGATCTGGCTCGACGGGTTCTGCGTGGCGATCACGAAGAACGGCTCCGGCAGCGCCCGTGTCGCGCCTTCCACCGTCACCTGGCGTTCTTCCATGGCTTCGAGCAGGGCGCTCTGGGTCTTCGGTGTTGCCCGGTTGATTTCGTCGGCCAGCAGGATCTGCGAAAAAATCGGTCCGGGCAGGAAACGGAAGTCGCTGCGTTCCCGGTCGAAGATCGACAGCCCGATGACGTCGGCAGGCAGCATGTCGCTGGTGAATTGAATGCGCGAGAACTGCAAACCCAGCAGGTGCGCCAGCGTGTGCGCGAGCGTGGTCTTGCCGACTCCGGGCAGGTCCTCGATCAGTAGATGGCCGCGTGCCAGCAGGCAGGCCAGCGCCAGGCGCACCTGGAAATCCTTGCCGAGAATCACGCGATTGGCCGCGGCGATGACCTTGGCGAGTTGGGTGGAGTGGGGTGCTTGGGGCGGGGGCGTCATGGCTTTACTGTAGGTGTGGTTCTGTCCTGATTTTAGCCTGTCATGTCTGGGATAATCCGGGCTTTCGATTTCTTCGGGGCGGGTATGGGGGGTATTCTGGGAAACATTCGTTTGGCCGGCGTGATCGGCACCGGGATCATGGGGAGCGGGATTGCCCAGGCGTTCGCCGTAGCCGGGTTCCCGGTGGTTCTGACATCCCGTTCCGATGAAGGGTTGCAGCGTGCAATGGTTGCGATCTCGGGCAGCATGGATCGGTTGATCAAGAAGGAAAAAATGACGGAGGTCCAGAAGGCCGAGGCGCTATCCCGCATTTCAACAGCGCATGATCTTTCCGCCCTTGCCGGGTGCGACATCGTGATCGAGGCAATCAGCGAGGATGAGTCGCTCAAGCTCGAACTTCTCCGACAACTCGACTTGCTTGTCGGAGAGGAGACGATTCTCGCCAGCAATACCTCCTCGTTGTCAATCACCCGCTTGGCTGCAGCGACGCAGCGCCCGCGGCGGGTGATCGGGCTGCACTTCTTCAATCCGGTGCCGATGATGGAGCTCGTCGAAGTTGTTCGTGGGGTGCAGACGGTTGATTCGGTCGCGGACGCCGCGGAGGCGATCGTGCTGCAGTTGGGCAAGGTGCCGGTGAGGGCCGCGAATCGCCCGGGGTTCGTGGTTAACCGCTTGCTTTGCCCGATGATCAATGAGGCGATTTTTGCCCTTGGCGAGGGCTTGGCGAGCGCCGCCGAGATCGACGAAGCGATGAAGCTCGGCGCCAACCACCCCATCGGCCCGCTGGCCTTGTGCGACCTGATCGGACTGGACGTTCAGCTGGCGATCATGAAGCGGCTCTTCGAACGCTTCGGTGAGGCGAAGTATCGGCCGGCGCCATTGCTGGTTGAACTGGTCGAGGCAGGCTATCTCGGCCGCAAGTCGGGGCGAGGATTCTTCACCTACGAATGATTTACCTGTCGGCGAAACAGGCATTGACGCGTTTTTCGTTTTTCGCTCCGCGTTCCTTCGGTTAGAATTATCCGACTTTTTTTCAAGGTGCCTACTCATGAAGCCGATTACTGGATCCATTGTCGCGATTGTCACCCCCTTGCACGAGGACGGGAGCCTTGACCTGCCGTGCCTGCGCAAACTCGTCGATTTCCACGTCCAGGAAGGCACCGACGCCATCGTCGTTGTCGGTACGACCGGCGAATCGCCGACCGTCGATGTCGAGGAGCACCAGGAACTGATTCGCGTGGTCATCGACCAGGCCGCCGGACGGATTCCGGTGATCGCCGGAACCGGTGCCAACTCGACGGCGGAAGCCATCGAGATGACCGAATTCGCCAAAAAGGCGGGCGCCGACGCGGCGCTGTCCGTCGTTCCCTATTACAACAAGCCGACCCAGGAAGGGCTGTATCGCCATTTCAAGGCGATTGCCGAGGCGGTCGATATCCCGGTCATCCTCTACAACGTGCCGGGACGCACTGTCGCCGATCTGGGTAACGAAACGACACTGAGGCTGGCACAGATCCCGAACATCATCGGGATCAAGGATGCCACTGGCAACATGGAGCGTGCTGCCGAACTGATCAATCGCGCGCCGCAAGGCTTTTCCGTTTATAGCGGCGATGACGGAACGGCCTGCGCCCTGATGCTGCTCGGTGGCCAAGGCAATATCTCGGTGGTTGCCAACGTGGCGCCGCGGCTGGTTCACGACATGTGCGCTGCGGCGCTGGCCGGTGACCTGGCGAAGGCGCGGGAACTCAATTACCGCATGAGCGGGCTGAGCCGCCAGTTGTTCTGCGAAGCCAACCCGATCCCGGTCAAGTGGGCGTGTCAGCAACTTGGAATGATGGAAGGCGGGATTCGTTTGCCGCTGACACCACTTTCGGCCGAGTGCCACGAACGTGTCCGCAATGCCATGCGGCAGGCCGGGGTGCTGGCCTGATTTTCGGTTTTTCAGGGGTTTCGATGAGAGTTGTTGATTCGTGGCCGACGCGGTGTGCGTCGGCGGTGGTGGTTGTCGGGCTGCTCGCTGGATGTAACGGCATTGGCCTTGAATCAAAGAAGATCGACTACAAGTCCGCGTCGGCAGCCAAAGTGCCGACCCTTGAGGTTCCGCCCGACTTGACGTCGCCTACGCGTGACGATCGGTTCGTGGTGCCTGACACGGGCGGCAGAGGGTCGGCAACGTTCTCGGCGTATTCCGGCGAACGCACGCAGGCTGCAGCCGACAAGCAGAGCGACATCCTGCCGAAAGTCGACAAGGTGCGTGTCGAGCGTGCGGGGAACCAGCGCTGGCTGGTGGTCAACGAGAGCCCGGACAAGCTGTGGGGAACGATCAAGGACTTTTGGCAGGAGTTGGGCTTCCTGATCAATCTCGAATTGCCCGAAGCGGGGGTGATGGAGACCGACTGGGCGGAGGATCGTGCCAAGATCGGCGACAGTTTCATACGCAACATGCTCGGGAAGGTTCTGGACTCGCTTTACTCGACCGCTGAACGGGACAAATTCCGGACACGCCTCGAGCCGGGAAGCCAACCGGGAACCACCGAAATTTATATCAGCCATCGTGGCATGTACGAAATCTACGTGACGGAAGCCAAGGATCAGACACGCTGGCAGCCGCGCGAGGCCGATCCGGAGCTGGAGGCGGAAATGCTGCGTCGCCTGATGGTCCGTTTCGGCAGCGACGACCGTCGATCGCAGATCGAGATGGCCGAAGCGAAGAGCCGCCCTGCGGATCGCGCCAAGCTGGCCAAGGCGGCCAACGGCACGGGAACTCTTGAAGTGCAGGAGTCGTTCGATCGCGCCTGGCGGCGTGTTGGTCTGGCACTGGACCGGGTCGGCTTCACGGTGGAGGATCGCGACCGCTCGAAGGGGCTTTACTTCGTTCGTTATGTCGACCCCGAGAGCGACGGACAGAACAAGGATCCGGGCATGTTGTCGAAACTGGCCTTCTGGAAGGCAGCGCCGCCGGATCCACAAACCCGTTATCGTGTTTTCCTGAAGGGCGAGGGGACGCTGACGACCGTTCAAGTGCTTTCAGCCGAGGGCGGTGCAGATCAGTCGGATACTGCGAAGAAGATACTGGGATTGCTGTTCGACCAGTTGAAGTGATGCTGAAGTGATGCGTTTTGCCTCGCTGGGGAGCGGCAGCCGCGGGAATGCCCTGGTTGTCGACTCCGGCGAAACAAAGCTGCTCATCGATTGCGGGTTCTCCCTCCGCATGACGCTCAGCCGGCTTGACCGGCTGGGAATTTCCGGCGAAGAAATCACTGCCATCCTGGTCACCCACGAACATGGCGACCACATTGCCGGAGTGGGGCGCTTTGCTCGCCGTTTCAAGTTGCCCGTCTATCTGACGCACGGAACCCGCGAGTTCCTGCTTGAGGGGGACGTATCCGCCCCCGATTATCGTCTTGTCGAAAGCCGCGCCGGATTTTGCGTCGGGGATTTCTCGATAACGCCCTATACCGTGCCGCATGATGCGCGCGAACCCGTGCAGTATGTCGTTTCCCATGGACGATTGCGGCTGGGGGTTCTGACCGATTGTGGGGTCGTGACTCCCCATGTCGTCGAGGTTCTCGACGGGGTGGATGGATTGGTCCTCGAATGCAATCACGATGCGGGAATGCTCGCCGGGTCGGCCTATCCAACGAGGCTCAAACGACGGATTGCCGGCGACTTCGGTCATCTTGGCAATACGCAGTCCGCATCGTTGCTGGCGCAGATCGATTGCCGCCGATTGCAGCATGTCGTTGCGGCCCATCTCAGCGAAGAGAACAATGACCCGGAATTAGCTGTTGCCGCACTGCTCCAATCTGTTGGGAGTGGCGCATCAATCGGGGTGGCTTCGCAAGACGAAGGCTCCGAATGGCGTTGTCTGGATTAGACGCTGGCGGCTGAAAAAAAGCCGGCATCAAGCCGGCTTTTGCGTGTTGCGAAACGCTCTTTACTTCTGGGGGGCGTCTGCAGCAGGGGCTGCGTCAGCGGCAGGGGCCGCCGGGGCGGCAGCGTCGGCAGCCGGCGCTGCAGGCGTTGCTTCAGGAGCAGGAGCGGCTGCAGGCGCAGCAGCGGGGGCAGGGGCGGGAGCCTCTTCCTGTTTGCCACAGGCGGTCAGGGTCAGTGCGACGAGAGTGGCAACGAGGAGCGAGTTTTTCATTTTGCTAATTCCTATCAAAAAATGACAACGACAAAGACAACGTGTTGCCATTGCTAAAACGCTTTAACTCAAGAGCGGTTGACAGGAATTATCGGAATTACGAAAAAAACGTTCTGTCCTCCTGGTGAGGAAAAATCTTCACAGTCCGAGCGTCGTGGCGCTGATGGCGGTTCCACCCTCGTGCTGAATCTCGTGGAAGCGCAAAAGGTAACTACGGCATTCGGCGGCGTTGTCGACAATCGCCTTTGAGCGAACCTGGTCCTCATGGAAGCGGATCAGCGCATGGCAATCGTCGGCGATCAGCATGGCGTCTTTGGGGGTTCCGGGAAGCGGTAGGCTTTCCGTGACGGTCATGCTTGCGGAGTAGTCACCGAGCAGCTTGAACAGGCGCGGGCTGTTGCGCCGGAACGGTTCGCCGTCACGCAGGATGATTTGCAGCGTGTTGTGTCGGTCGGCGGCGAGGAAGCGGCGCAGAATATCCGCATTTTCCGCGCGTTCCAGACCGAGGCGGGAGAGATCCTCGTCGAAAATCCGCAGAGCCCGTCTGGCGAGCAGAAGGATTTTCTCCAGGGAGTGGTCGTGCTCGGCCCAACTGGTGATCAGTTCCGGTTGCATTGCGGACCTCCTTTGCGTTGGCAAGGATAGCGCAACCGGAACAGGGTGGGCCGATCAGCCTTCGCGGCGCTGTGGGGCTGGGCGCCGTGCCGTGCCGGATTCCCGGGAGTGCTTCGCCGGGGCAGCGGCGCGGTGCGCGGGTGCCGGTTTCGACGGGTGTCCGTTCCGGCGTTCCGCGTGCGTCCAGCGGTCAGAGCCGGCTTTTGCCTTTCCTGCGCTACCGCCCGGGCGGCCATTCTTGCTGCCTGCACGGCCCGGCTTGGCGGCAGCAGGACGGTGCATCGGCTCGTGCCCGGGCACGATCTCCACGGGGATGGACTGCTTGGTGAAGCGCTCGATGCGGCGAACGTTGAAGCTCTCGCCGTGGTTGACCAGCGAGACAGCGATGCCATTGCGCCCGGCACGACCGGTACGGCCGATGCGGTGCACGTAGTCTTCGGCGAACTTGGGCAGATCGTAGTTGAAGACGTGCGTGATGCTCGGCACGTCGATCCCGCGTGCGGCAACGTCGGTGGCGACGAGGATGCGCACATGGCCGCGGCGCATGGCGTTCAGCGTCCGGTTGCGTGCGCCCTGGTGCATGTCGCCGTGCAGTGGCGCGGCGCTGAAGCCGGCGAGATTCAGTCGGTCGGCCAGCGTGTCGGCCTCGCGCTTGGTTGCGGTGAAGACGACGGCCTGGTCGATGGAAACGTCGCGCAGCAGGTGGTCGAGCAGGCGATTCTTGTGCGAAAGGTCATCCACGAAATGCAGGCGTTGTTCGATGTTTTCGTGCTTCGCGTGCGAGGCGGCGACGGCGATCTGGGTCGCGTCGCGGGTGATCTCGCGTGCGACGCGCCCGATGGTACCGTCGAGCGTCGCCGAGAACAGCAGTGTCTGCCGCGAAGTGGGCGTGGCGGCGACGACCTTTTCGATATCCTCGATGAAGCCCATGTCGAGCATCCGGTCGGCTTCGTCAAGAACGAGCATTTGCAGTTCGGAAAAATCGATTTTCCCCGACTCCATGTGGTCGATCAGGCGTCCGGGCGTGGCTACCAAAATTTCCGGGTTGCGTGCGAGGAGGTCCATCTGCTTCGGATAGGGCATGCCACCGAGGATCGCCACAGCCTTCAGATGCCGGATGAACTTGCCGTATTTTTCGGTGGCGGCGGTGACTTGCAGCGCCAGTTCGCGGGTCGGGGCGAGGACCAGCATGCGTGGCTTGGCGGGCTGGAACTGCACGCGCGGCCGATCCTTGCCGCGGCCGTTTGCCGGCTTGCCGTCGCGGGAGCGCGGGCGATGCAGTGGCACGAACGGGCGGCGTTCCTGCAGGGCCAGTTGGTGCAAGGCGGGCAGCATGAAGGCGGCTGTTTTGCCCGATCCGGTTTGCGACGAAACCAGCAGGTCGTGGCCGGCGAGGACGGCGGGGATGGCTTGCGCCTGGACCGGGGTCGGCGTGGCGTAGCCCGCGTCGGTCAAGGCGTTGAGTACGGCTTCATGAAGTCCGAGTTCTGCAAAGGTCATTCGAGTCTTTCGTAAGGGTCGGCGCCGCGTTGCCCGGAAAGGAACACGGTCGCACAGGGAAATGCAACGCCAACCATCGAACGAGAGATGAATGATTCTGCCTGCGCAGAGGAATTCGGATGTCTCGGCACAAAGCTTTGTGCCAGGGCGGTGCGACAGGGAGCGGCACCAGTAGGCAGGAGGGCTTTAGGAATGCAACAAGGTTCGCGAAGCGCGTATCCGTCGTTGCGCGGACGGTTGGTCCGGTCGACGAAAGGCGCGGATTCTACTCGCCTATTTCGTTGGCGTCGAGAAAAATTTTCGCAATTCGGGCGAAAAGATCTCTGTGACCAGTACGGTCTGTTTGCCGAAGGTAAAGCGCGATCGTCTGGCCCACAGGAGGGGGGGGGGCGCGTCGGCAAGTTGCAGCGCGTTCAGCGCGGGGCGGAAGAGTGGATGTCGCCTGTCGATCCGGCGCGCTGCCAGCGGGCCGCGCTGAAAACCGGGATGCGAGAAGAGCAGCGCGCCGAGTGATCGATTGCCCAGACGGTCCATCCAGCCGGTCAGCGGACCGCGGGGGCGGCGCGGGAGGATGGTGTGGGCGAATACGACCGGTCGATTGTTGCAGAACAGGGTGACTTCGCGGGACCGTACCAGCGCTTTGGGTTTCAAACCGAGAACGCGGGCCTCGTCGCGCGTTGGCCGGCTCAATCCTTGCGAGAGGCGTGCGAGCGAGAAGGTGCCGAGTGCGCTCAGGCGTTCCGTGAGTGAATCACGGTCAGTGAGCCAGGGGCGGATCAAGGCGTTGTCTCCGGTGCGCAGGATGCGCCTGCACCATCCGGAACGGTCTGTTTTTTGCATGTTGACGTTCGCGGTGGAAGATTTACCGTGGGGCGGGGGATCGCTTCAGGCCGCCGATGCGAATTCCTGCCTTGATGCCCTTTGCCGCAAACCAGCCTTTATTCATTTCCAGCGCGAAGCGTGCGGGCGCGGCTGCGCAATGGTTGCTTTCGGTCTGTGGTTGCATGGTCTCGATGTTCAGGATTTTTCCCTGGTCGTCGAGGAAAGCCACCGATAGCGGGATGAGCGTGTTGCGCATCCACATGCAATGCCGTTCCGAGTTGGGAAAGACGAACAGCATTCCCTGGTTGGCTGCCATGCTCTTGCGCATCATCAGCCCTTGCATCCGGCTGGGCTGGTCGGCGGCGACTTCGGCCTCGATCCGGTGAAATCCCGCGGTGAGTTCCATGCGCGGCAGGCGTGACAATTCGGCGAGGGCGGGGGGCGTCAGGAAAATGAGTGCGTTGGCCAGAATCAGTAGGCGCATGGGGACTCCGTCGTTGGCGGTCGTTGGGCGGGTGGCGGTTCGCAGCCGCTATTGTTTTGTGCGGTTCTTCGGCTTTTTGCCGGTATTTGCCGGCTTGTGGGGCTTCTTCGTTGCGCTCGGCGCGGCTTTTTTCTTGCTGACTTCCTTTTTCTTTGGGACCGCCGATGGCTTCGGTCGAGGGACATCGGGAACGATGACGACAGGCGCATCCTTATGTTCGGCCGCCTTGGGGACGCCGTAGGCGGGCAGCTGCCAAAGCGCGATGACGGTTGCGGCCAGCGTGGCGAGGCGCGTTGTTGTACTCATGATTGCGTGCTGAGTTTGCGTTGCGGACGTGCCATTCTATTCCAAAGCGTGCGGCGTGCTTCCGGGGGTGAAGCACGCTGCCTATTCCTCTTCGACGAACACCTCTTCGCGCTTTTTGCTGATTGCCGGCAGCATGATCGCCATCATCAGGAGGAAGGCGAGGCCGATCATGGCCGCAGCGATCGGCCGGGAAATGAATATTCCCCAGTCGCCCCTGGCCATGAGCAGCGACCGGCGCAGGTTCTCTTCCATCATCGGACCGAGGATGAAGCCGAGGATCAGTGGCGCCGGTTCGAAACCGAGCTTGTGGAACAGGAAGCCGATGACCGCGAAGGCGGCGGCACAATACACATCGAAGGTGTTGTTCGACAGCGTGTACACGCCGACCGCGCAGAAGGCCATGATGGCCGGAAAAAGGAAGCGGTACGGGACGGTCAGCAGCTTGACCCAGATGCCGATCAGCGGCAGGTTGAGGATGACCAGCATCAGGTTGCCGATCCACATCGAGGTGATCAGCCCCCAGAACAACGAGGGGTTGCTGGTCATCACCTGCGGGCCGGGCTGGATGCCCATCAGCGTCATTGCGCCGATCATCAGTGCCATGACGGCACTGGTCGGGATGCCGAGCGTGAGCATCGGGATGAACGCCGTCTGCGCCCCGGCGTTGTTGGCGGCTTCCGGCGCGGCGACACCCTGAATGGCCCCTTTGCCGAATTCTTCGGGACGCCTGGCCAGCTTTTTTTCAATCGTGTACGAGGAGAACGAGGCCAGGATCGGGCCGGCGCCGGGCAGCACGCCGAGCACGCACCCCAGCAAAGTGCCGCGGAGCGCCGCGGGGGCCGAGTCCTTGATGTCGCGCGCCGTCGGCATCAGGCCAGAAACCCGCTTGATCATGACCTCCCGATGCTGGGCAGGCTTTCCAAGGTTGGAGATGATTTCGCCGAAGCTGAACAGCCCCATCGCAATCACGACGAAACTGATGCCGTCGGTCAGCTCCGGGATGTCAAAGCTGAAGCGCGGCACAGCGGTGATCGCGTCGGTGTTGATCTGCCCGAGCAGGAGGCCGAGTATCACCATCGCCAGCGCCTTGGGCAGCGACCCCGAGGCGAGAACGACGGCGCCGATCAGGCCGAGGAACATCAGGGCGCAGTACTCCGGCGCGCCGAATTCGAACGCCAGTTCGGTCAGCGGCGGGGCGAAGGCGGCGACGACCAGCGTGCCAATGGTGCCAGCGAAGAACGAACTGAGGGCGGCGGTGGCCAGGGCGGCGCCGGCGCGTCCGCGTCGGGCCATCTGGTAGCCGTCGAGAGCGGTGACGACCGAGGAGGCTTCTCCTGGAACGTTGATCAGGATGGCCGTTGTCGAGCCGCCGTATTGCGCACCGTAGAAAACCCCGGCGAGCATGATCAGCGCCGAGGTTGGCTCCAGCGAGTACATCGAGGGCAGCAACATGGCGATCGTGGCGATCGGACCGAGTCCGGGCAACACGCCGATCAGCGTACCGAGCATGGCGCCGAGGAAGGCGTACCCCAGGTTGATCAGCGATAGCGACGTCTGGAAGCCGAGGGCAAGATTGTTGAGCAGGTCCATTTTTCTTCGAGTGGTTCAGGCTGGCCAGAGGGGAATGTTCAGTTGCAGGCCGTAAACGAACAGCCCGCAAGACAACGCTGTCAGGAGAACGGCGTTGAGCAGGGCGTCCCGCCAGGCGAACTCGCGGCTGCCGGCCGAGGTAATGACGATCATTGACGGGAAACTGATGAGAAATCCTAGGCGGGGCAAGGCGAAGCCGAAAAAGACGAGGGCGGCAACGATGCAGATCAGCGGTCGCCAGGGGATGTTGCCGATCGGGTCGCCATCGCCGCATTCCCTGTTCAGCGACGTATAGAGGATGAAGAGTCCGAGAACGGCGAGGAGAAGGCCGAGACCGAAGGGAAAGTAACCCGGTCCCGGGCGCGAGGCAGAACCGAAGTCGTAGTTGGTGGCGCCGATGGCGAATGCGGCGCCGACGATGACGAGCACGATGCCGGAGACGAAATCGCGCTGGCTTTCTATTTTCATGTTTGGATTTCCTCGGACAAAACAGGCGCCGAAAAGGCTGGCGAGGGTGCCGAGGCACCGATGGTCCGATTTCGCAAAAGCCGTGATTTTACGCCGCGAAGGGGTAAGGCGTGCTGCTTGCCGCCAGCTTTTTCGCGTGACGGCACGTCGATATGTTCGAAGCTCAGAACGTTTTCTGGATTTGAATCCGGTATTGACGGAGCTTTCGATAGAGCGTCGGTCTCGACATGCCGAGATCCGACGCCGTTTTCTTGATGTTGTAACGGTTGGATTCGAGTGTGGCGAGGATCAGCGCGTCCTCCGTTGCTTGTTTTTTTACGGGCGTATCGGAAATCGGGAATCCAAGGTTTTCGTACTCGCGATCGTCGAGCAGCCGTAAAACGCTGTCCGCATCGACTTCCGGGCTTCGGGCGGTCACGGTCAGGCGCTCGATGAAATGCATCAGTTCCCTGACGTTTCCGGGCCAGGGGTGGCGCGACAGTACCGCGAGGGCGTCGGCAGTCAGGTCGATGCGTCGCTTGTATTGGTGGCCGTAACGCTTGACGAACTCACGCGTCAGGAACTCGACGTCACCACTGCGCTGGTGCAGTTGTGGCAGGTTGAGTACCAGCACTTTCAGTCGGTAGTAAAGATCCTGCCTGAACTGGCCGGCCTCGATGAGTTGAGGGAGGTTGCGGTTGCATGCGGCAATGACGCGGACGTCGACCGGAATGTTCTTTTCCCCGCCGAGACGCATGATCTGCTTCTCCTGGAGTGCGCGCAGCAACCGGCTTTGTCCGTATTTGTCCATCTCGGAGATTTCGTCGAGAAACAGCGTTCCGCGATGCGCCATTTCAAAAAGACCGGCTTTCCCCTTTTTTGTCGCGCCGGTAAAGGCCCCCTCGACGTAGCCGAACAACTCGCTTTCGAGAAGATTGGGGGGCAGGGCGGCACAGTTGATGGCGACGAACGGACCGTTCCTGCGGTCGCTCAGGTTGTGCATGCCCTGGGCAAAAAGCTCCTTGCCGGTGCCGGATTCGCCGATGATCAGCGTGGTGGCGTCGGTACGTGCGATTTCCCGGGCGATCCGCTTCGCTTCCATGATTTGCGGGGAGCGTCCCTGGATGTCGTCCAGGGTGTACTTCGCGTACAACTTTCTTGAGAGTACTTCGTTGCGGATCGTTGCCTCGGCTTCCTGAATGCGGCTGATTTCCTGGAAAGTGATGAAGGCGCCGATCGGCGTCTGGTTCACGATGATCGGTCCGAGATTCAGGCTGAGCCAGAGGTTGTCATGCTGCATCACATGCCCTCGGATTTCGTGACCTTCCTCGATGCAGCGGTCGATCTCCGGGATGTCCAGCAACGCGCTTATCGGTTGCCCATACGTCTCACGGGCGGAGCAATTCAGCAGGTGCTGTGCCGCCGGATTGATGATCTGAACGAGTTTTTCGCGATCGACGCTGATGATGCCTTCGAGCGAGAAGTCGATCAGCGCCTTGAATTTTCCTGATTCCTCCTTCTCGATCAGCCGCCCCTGCGCGATCTTTTGTGCTTCCAGAATCGCGTTCTTTATTGACAGCTCTCCCGACTGCAAAAGCGCTGTGCGCAGACCGCGCTTTTTGGCCAACGCGACCGTTTTCGTGCCGCCAAGGATGATGTCGTAACCCAGATCGGCAACCGCATCGATCATCACGGGGATGTCTTCGTTGGTTTGCAAGCGATAGATCGTCAGATCCACGTTGGTGATGCGCGCAATGATTTCGACATCGGCCACCATGTTGTCGAACGCGATGAATGCCGCCCTCGGTTGCTCGAGCCCGGTTATTTCCCGCGCGTCAAGAAAAATGCGCGCCAGATCTTGCCCGGTGATGACGACTTCGACGACCGGAATGTTGATGCCGGCGGCAAGGATCAGCAACGCAAGCCCGCCGCGCGCAATGATGACGTCGACGCCTTCTTGCTGCAGCCGCTGTGTGACGCGAGGGGCTTCGGAAAGGTGTGTCAGGCAAAGATCAATTTCCCTTTGTAATCCGAGTTCCTTGCAGACACTGCCCGACTGCTCGAAAAAATCCGGGTCCGAGGTGAGCAAAGTGATTTTCGGCATTTTTTGTCCGTGGAAGAAATGATGGGCGTCGTTACCAGTGTAACAAATAAGAGTTACACATGGACTGCGTCAGTGAATGAAAAAGTAGTTAAAACATCACGTTACAAGGTGGCACAGGTTCTGCTAGAAGCGTGTTGAGGTGCGCCCTGCGTGCCGTCCGATCAATTCAGCATATCTAGCAAAAAGGGAGTGCAGTGATGCGCGTACTACAGAGGGACGACATCGAGCAGGACAAGCTGCCGGGACGAATCATCCAGCGTGCCGTCGGGAAAAACTCATCTTCCGACAGCAAGAAAATGACGGTTTCCTTTGCGCACTATTCGGCGGAGAGCGGACCGATGGAGCCGCACCAGCATGCCGAGGAAACGGTTTACGTGATCGAGGCCAAGGATGGCTGGGTCAGGAAAGGTCCGTCGAAGGATTGCCTCAACGAAAAGGTGATGTTGCGAAAGGATGTCGTGCTGCATTTCGACGAACTCGAGTGGCACGTCTTCGAATATGGAACAGGGGGCTTCATCGACGCGCTCTGCATATACGGGCAGGTCGACAACATCCGCCCCGAAGAAATACTCAACGCGACGAACGACTGAAAAAGGAGAAACTGCATGGCCAAGAAATACATCGGCGTGATCCCGCCGATCATCACCCCGGTCGACGAGCATGAAAACGTCGATGAGAAAGGCTTCCGCAAGCTGATCAGCCACTGCATCGAGAATGGCATTCACGGCATCTTTGTCGCGGGGTCCAACGGCGAGTGTCTTGCGTTGACCCAGGCTGAGCGCGATCGTGCGATCAAGATCGCGATCGATGAAACCGCCGGCCGTGTGCCGGTCATGGCGGGCGTGATGGACAGCAGTACCCGTCGCGTGATCGAAAACACCAAGCGACTCGAGCAAATGGGCGATGCCGCCGCGGTGATTACTCCGGTGTTTTACGCGCGCCACGCGACGCAGGACGAGACGGTTCGCCACTTCGAGGATATCTCCCGTCAGACGGCTGCCGACCTGCTCATCTACAACATTCCGCCGTTTACCGGGCAGACGCTGAAAGCGGAAACCATTTTCAAGATCGCCCGAATCGACAAGGTCGTCGGCTACAAGGATACGTCCGGTTCCTTCCCCGATTTCCAGAAGTGTCTGTCTCATTTCAAGGGCACCGACTTCGTGCTGCATCAGGGCGCCACCAATCTGGCCGCCGCCAGCATGCTGCTCGGTGCCGATGGCTATATCCCCTCGATGGCCCCGTTGTTCCCGGAGCCGCATGTCCGGATGTACGAGTATGGCCGCAAGGGCGACATCGCCAACACGATGGCTTGCAACGACCTCATTTCCGAGATCTCGGCCATCTGGCCGATGACGAAGAGCCAGACCGCCTCGACCAAGTACGCGATCAGCCGGCTCGGTTTCTGCGACAAGCGCGTCATCCGCCCGACCGAGCCGATCCAGCCCGACGAGGAAAAGCGCATCGACGCGAAGATCGAGGAAATCTGGAAGCTGATCAAGGAATTCCGGGAGGTGAAAGCGTGAGCGTCGTGCTGCTGTCCCATCGTTTGTACGAGGACGGAATGGCGGTTCTGGAGCAGGGCGCCCGAACCGTCGTGGCCGATTCGTCCGACCTGAGGAACAACCTCGATCTGGCCAAGGAAGCCGACGGCATCGTGCTGCGCGTCGGCCGCATCGGGCGCGAACTCATGGCAGCCTGCCCGAACCTGCGCGTCATCTCGCGCCCGGGCGTGGGCGTCGATACCGTCGATGTCGCGGCGGCGACCGAACTCGGCATTCCGGTGGTCGTCGCGCCGGGAACGAACCTGCGCTCCGTTGCCGAGCACGCCGTGGCGTTGATCTACGCGATTACCAAGAACGTCTACGAAAGCCACGAAAAAACCGCCAAGGGCGAGTTTGGCATCCGCAACAAGTACGCTGCCATCGAACTGCTGGGCAAGCGCGTCGGCATCGCCGGTTTCGGGCATATCGGCAAGGAGACGGCGCGGATCTGCAGGAACAACGAGATGGAGGTTTCCGTGTACGACCCGTTTGTCCGCGCCGAAGTCGTGGAGAACCTTGGATTCAAGCATGAGCCCGAATTGAACGGTCTGTTGAAAACGTGCGACATCTTCTCGCTGCATATGCCAGCGACCAAAGAGACTGCAAACATGTTCGGGGCGCCACAGTTTTCGGCCATGAAGCCCGGGGCGTTTCTCATTAACTGCGCTCGTGGCGAGATCGTGGACGAGGCGGCGCTGTTCGAGGCGCTGAGTTCGGGGCGTCTGGCGGGGGCGGCCGTGGATGTGATGGCCGACGAGCCGATGAAGAAGGAGAATCAGCTCTTCTCGTTACCCAACTTCATCGCCACGCCGCATATGGCCGCTCTGACCAAAGAATCGGCCTCGAGGACGTCAAAACTGACGGCTGAAGGAACGTTGGCTGTGCTGCGCGGCGAACGCTGGCCGCATGTGGCGAATCCCGAGGTGTTTCAGCATTCCCGCTGGAAATAGTTCGCCTCCGGTGGAGTCGTCCTGAGTGAAGGGGCGGCTCCGGTTCGAGCAAGACAGCCGATTCCCGTCAAGTAAAACAGGGCCGACTTATAATCCAGCGATAGGCTATACTTCCGGCTTGTAATCACGAAGCGAAGGCTGACGGGGAAATTGCAGATAATGAGCGAACGCGAAATAGACCAGGCGTTGGTCGAGCGTGCACAAGCGGGCGACAAGCGCGCATTCGAGCAATTGGTCGGAAAGTACCAGCGCAAGCTGGGCAGACTGTTATCCCGTTTCATTCGCGACCAGGCCGAGGTTGAGGACGTTACCCAGGAAGCCTTCATCAAGGCCTATCGTGCGTTGCCCTCGTTTCGCGGAGAAAGTGCTTTCTATACGTGGCTTTACCGTATCGGCATCAATACCGCAAAGAACCATCTGGTTGCGAGAGGGCGGCGCGCGCCAACGTCAACGGAATTCGATTCGGACGAGGCGGAGTCTTTCGACGATGCAGAACTCCTTCATGACATCAACACGCCCGAGCGACTGTTGCAGTCGAAGCAGATCGGTCAGACGGTCAATGCGGCCATGGAGGCGTTGCCCGATGAACTGCGTAACGCGATCGTGCTCCGTGAGATCGAAGGACTGAGCTATGAAGAGATCGCGCTCGAGATGAAGTGTCCGATCGGAACGGTTCGTTCCCGGATTTTCCGTGCGCGCGAGGCGGTTGCCGAGAAGTTGCGGCCGTTGCTGGATACTGCGCCCGATCAGCGATGGTAGTTATTGGCGTTCCTGTCCGGTTTTCACGACATGATTGACGTTCCCGGAAAAGTTGTTGGCGTTGATGGCGATCTGGCCACCGTCAGGGTGGATTCGCGGGGCGGTTGCGGGCGGTGTCACGAACCGGGAGGCTGTGGTGGCGTTCAACTGACGCAGGTGTTTTGTGCCAGACCCGAGGAAGTGACCGTTCCGAACCGCGAGCATGCCACGGTCGGGGAGGATGTGATGGTTTCCGTGTCGAGCGCCGCGCTTTATCGTGGGGTGATCGCGGGTTACGGCATTCCGCTGGTGGGCGTGTTGTTGGGCGCCATTGTTGGATCGGCGGTCATTGGCAGCGACTTGGGGGCAATCGTTTTTTCCGTGCTCGGGCTTGCCGGGGCATGGGGGATTGTCCACAGGCGCAGATTGAATCAATTGGATATCCAGTCGGACCTGAGCGCATCTCGTCGCAAGACGTAGTCTGCGTAGTCTGTACCTCCCCGGTCGCCATCGCGATGTTGTCGCTTACCTTGTTGTCCCGGCCGTATTGCCATTTGTGCCACGACATGGAACAGGCGCTTTTGCCGGTGCTGGACGAGTTTCAGGTTGGTCTGGAAATCGTCGATGTCGATTCGGATCCGGCGCTGGAGAATCTTTACGGCGAGGTGATTCCCGTGCTTTTGCACGAACGGCTTGAACTTTGTCGTACTGTGCTTGATATAACCAAAGTCCGTGATTATTTGGGAAATTTCCGCTAAAATCCGGCGTCTTTGGCAGTTTGAACAGGGTGCCCATTGGCACCCTTTTTTGTAATCGTATTCACGGTTGTTGATTGCGGAAAATGCGTTTGGAATTCATTCGAAACTTTTCGATCATTGCTCATATCGACCACGGCAAATCGACGCTGGCCGACAGGATCATTCACCTGTGTGGCGGCCTCTCGGAGCGGGAGATGGAGGAGCAGGTTCTCGACTCGATGGACATCGAGCGTGAGCGGGGGATCACGATCAAGGCGCAGACTGCGGCGCTCCAGTACAAATCCCGCAATGGCCAGGTCTATAACCTGAATTTGATCGACACGCCCGGGCATGTGGACTTCTCCTACGAGGTGTCGCGTTCGCTCTCCGCATGCGAAGGGGCATTGCTGGTCGTCGATGCCTCGCAGGGCGTCGAGGCGCAGACCGTGGCGAATTGCTACACGGCGATCGACCTCGGCGTGGAAGTCCTGCCTGTCCTCAACAAGATCGATCTCCCGTCGGCCATGCCCGACAATGCGCGCCAGGAAATCGAGGATGTCATTGGAATTGATGCCTCCAACGCTGTGCTTGCCTCGGCAAAAACCGGATTGGGCGTCGAGGATATTCTCGAATCGATCATCGAGCGCATCCCGGCGCCCAAAGGCGATGAGGAGGGGCCGCTGAAGGCCTTGCTGATCGACTCATGGTTCGACAACTATGTCGGCGTCGTCATGCTGGTGAGGGTCGTCGATGGCATCTTGCGGCCGAAGGACAAGGTCCGGCTCATGGCCAGTGGCGGAACGTATTTGTGCGAACAAGTCGGGGTCTTTACGCCCAAGGCCGTGCAGCGGGATTGCCTGGCCGCGGGAGAGGTTGGCTACGTCATTGCCAACATCAAGGAACTGCAGGCAGCCAAGGTTGGCGATACATTGACCCTGGTCGACCGGCCGGCGGCCGAACCCCTGCCAGGCTTCAAGGAAATCAAATCCCAGGTCTTCGCCGGGTTGTATCCGGTCGAGGCGAATCAGTACGATTCCCTGCGCGAGGCTCTGGAGAAACTGAAGCTGAACGACGCCTCGCTGCATTTCGAGCCGGAAGTTTCGCAGGCGCTCGGCTTCGGTTTCCGTTGCGGCTTTCTCGGGTTGTTGCACATGGAGATCGTGCAGGAACGCCTGGAGCGCGAATTCGACCAGGATCTGATCACGACCGCGCCGACGGTGATTTATGAGGTCGTGACCCGTGACGGTAATGTCATCCAGGTCGAGAATCCGGCGAAGCTGCCTGATGTGACGAAGACGGAGGAGAT
This sequence comes from Propionivibrio pelophilus DSM 12018, assembly GCF_059569095.1. NCBI lineage: Bacteria > Pseudomonadati > Pseudomonadota > Betaproteobacteria > Rhodocyclales > Rhodocyclaceae > Propionivibrio > Propionivibrio pelophilus. The sequence continues at coordinate 29,311 of NZ_JCANUT010000037.1, forward strand.
CCGGGAGCCGATCATCACCATCACCGTTTTTGTCCCCCAGGACTATCTCGGCAGCGTCATCACCCTGTGCAATCAGAAGCGTGGCAATCAGGTCGACATGATCTATCACGGCCGTCAGGTGCAGCTGACGTACGAAATGCCGATGGCCGAAGTCGTCATGGATTTCTTCGACAAGCTCAAGTCCGTATCCCGGGGCTATGCCTCGCTGGACTATGAGTTCAAGGAGTTCCGTCCGGCCGACGTGGTGAAGCTCGACATCCTCATCAATGGCGAGAAGGTCGATGCCTTGTCGGTCATCGTGCACCGGGCGAACTCGGTCTATCGGGGACGCGAACTGGCGTCGAAGATGCGCTCGCTGATTCCGCGTCAGATGTACGACGTGGCGATCCAGGCGGCGATTGGCTCGAATATCATCGCCCGGGAGAACGTCAAGGCGATGCGCAAGGACGTGCTGGCGAAGTGCTACGGCGGCGACATCACGCGGAAGCGGAAACTTCTGGAAAAGCAGAAGGCCGGCAAGAAACGCATGAAACAGGTCGGCTCGGTCGAGATCCCGCAGGAGGCGTTCCTGGCCGTGCTTCGGGTAGATAAATAAGAAAGGAGATTGTCGGTGAATTTTGCGCTGATCCTGTTTTGCCTTTTGCTGGCGAGCGGAGCCATCTGGTTGGCCGATGTCGTGTTTTTCCGCAAGCTTCGGGCGCCGGGGGCAAAGGATCCCTGGTGGGTCGAGTATGGCGCCAGTTTTTTTCCTGTCATCCTGGCTGTGTTCGTTCTGCGTTCATTTGTCGTCGAGCCGTTCAAGATTCCTTCCGGCTCGATGATTCCGACCCTGCAGGTGGGCGATTTCATTCTGGTCAACAAATTCACCTATGGCATCCGTTTGCCGGTCATCAACAAGAAAATCATTGACATAAACCAGCCGCAACGCGGTGATGTCATGGTGTTCCGCTTTCCCGAAGATCCCTCGCTCGACTATATCAAGCGAATCGTGGGGCTGCCGGGAGACAAGGTGGAGTACCAGAACAAGCGCCTGACCATCAATGGAAAGCCGGTCGAACAGGTGCGGATGGATGATTATCTGCATCCTGAACGGTTGTACTACTCGCAGCAGTATGTCGAGCGCGTCAACGGTTTCGAGCACCGGATCCTGACCGACAAGGATGTGCCGGCGTTCATCATGGACGTGTCACGATTCCCCCGCCGGGAGAATTGTCTCTACAACAATGCGGGTGTAATCTGCACCGTTCCCAAGGGGCATTATTTCGTAATGGGTGACAACCGGGACAACAGCCGGGACAGTCGATATTGGGGTTTCGTTCCGGACGAAAACATCGTCGGGAAGGCGTTTTTCATCTGGCTCAATTTCGGCGATCTGAAGCGTATCGGCTCGTTCAAATAGAAGGAGTAATCTGGAAATGCGACATCAGCGTGGAGTTTCTTTGTCAGGCCTGCTGGTTTGGGGGGCGGTTATAGCAGCGGTGGCCTTGCTGGGTATCCGGGTGGCGCCCGACGTCATCGATTATTACAAGATCAAGAAGATCGTCGCGTCTACGGCAGCGAATTCGAGCGGGAAAACGGTTCCCGAAATCCGGAGCATTTTCGGCAAATATGCCGATGTTGATCACATCGAAACGATCACGGCGGCTGATCTGGACATTTCCAAGGAAGGCAATGAAGTCGTCATCGCTTTCGAGTACGAGAGGCGTATCCCCTTGTTTCTCAATGTCAGTCTGTTGATCGACTTCCAGGGTTCATCATCGGAGCGTTGAGTCATCGCATGGTTGATTCTCTGGAAAAGGCGCTGGGCTATGCCTATCGGGACAAGTCGTTGCTGTCGGCCGCGCTGACGCATCGGAGCCATAGCGCGCAACACAACGAGCGGCTCGAGTTTATCGGCGATTCGATTCTGAATGCGGTGATTGCCCGGGAGCTTTACGCGAAATTTCCGGATGCGCCCGAAGGTGATTTGTCCCGCCTGCGGGCGAATCTCGTGCGGCAGGATTCTCTTCATGCACTAGCGCTGTCGTTGGCGCTAGGTGGGTACATTCGTCTTGGCGAGGGCGAGTTGAAAAGCGGTGGGGCGAGTCGGCCATCGATTCTCGCCGATGCGCTTGAGGCTCTGTTTGGCGCTATCTGGCTTGATGGTGGCTTCGAGGCCGCCAGTACGGTTATCTGCCGACTATACGGAGGCATGCTTGAGCGGCTGTCGCTTGAAAAACCGATCAAGGACGCAAAAACCCGTTTGCAGGAATACCTCCAGGCAAGGCGTTTTTCCTTGCCAAAATACCTTTTGATCAGCACCGATGGCGAGGCGCATGCCCAGGTGTTCAACATGGCCTGCGAGATAGAACGCCTGCAGATTCGCTCCGAGGGGCGTGGCGGGAGTCGGCGGGCGGCGGAGCAGATGGCGGCGGAAAAGGCGCTGGAAATGCTCAGCTTCAATACGGATGAGCGGTAAATATCATGGTTGATTTCAAGTCCGGCTATGTAGCCATCGTCGGTCGTCCCAACGTGGGCAAGTCGACCCTGCTCAACAGGCTGGTCGGTGAAAAGATAAGTATCGTCTCGCGCAAGGCGCAGACGACGCGTCATCGGGTGGCCGGCATCCTTACCGAAGCCGACACGCAGTACGTCTTTGTCGATACCCCGGGTTTCCAAACGAAGCATGCTAGCGCCCTGAATCGCGCCATGAACCGTGGTGTCACCCAGGCACTGGCGGATGTCGACGTGGTGGTGTTCGTCGTCGAGGCGAGGGTCTTGGGGGCGCAGGATCGCGCCGTGATTCGGCTGTTGCCGGAAGGCAAGCCCGTCATTCTTGCAGTCAACAAGACGGATGAGGTCAAGGAGAAAAACAGTCTGCTTCCGTTGCTGGCGAGCTTGTCGAAGGAATTTCCGTTTGCAGCCATCGTTCCTGTCAGCGCCACAAAAGGAAGCCAGCTCAAGGACTTGCTCGCCGAGGTGCGCAAACATCTGCCGCACGAGGAACTGCTTTTTGCGGAAGACGATATCACCGACAAAAGCGAACGTTTTCTCGCCGCCGAATACATCCGCGAAAAAGTCTTCCGGCTGATCGGTGACGAACTGCCCTACGCGTCGACCGTCGAGATCGAAAAGTTCGAAATCGACGGGGCATTGCGCCGGATCAATGCGGCGATCGTCGTCGATCGCGAAGCGCACAAGGGCATCATCATCGGCAAGGGGGGTGAGACGCTCAAGCGCATTGCCTCCGAGGCACGTCAGGATATGGAGCGCCTGTTCGACGGAAAGGTGTTTCTTGAGGTGTTCGTCAAGGTCAAGTCGGGCTGGTCCGACGATGAGCGCCTGCTCAAGAGCCTGGGGTATGAATAGGCGTCCGTTCCAGTCTCGATAGAGAATCGATGCAACATCGACATAAAGTGGATGGGCAGCCTGCGTTTGTTTTGCACAGCTACCCCTTTCGTGAAACCAGCCTGATCGTCGAAGCCTTTTCAAGGGATTATGGCCGCGTCGCCCTGCTGGCGCGGGGAGCAAGGCGAGCGCGATCGGCCATGCGGGGGCTGCTGATGGCCTTTCAGCCGCTCGATCTGTCTTGGGCTGGCAAGGGCGAGGTGCAGACCCTGATGAAGGCCGAGTGGCAAGGCGGGCAGCCGCTCCTGACGGGAAAGGCGCTGTTCTGCGGTTACTATCTCAACGAACTCCTGGTGAACCTTCTCCCGCGCGAAGACGCGCATCCGCGACTTTTCTCCTTTTATGCGGAAATCCTGCGCCGGTTCGCTTTGGCTCCCCGTGAGTCGGACATCCGCTGTTTCGAGCGGGCTTTCCTGCAGGAGCTGGGATACGGCTTGTTGCTTCTTCATGATGTGGATGGCTATCCTGTCGATCCGGACGGCTTTTATGCCTACGAGATCGAGCGCGGGCCGGTCAGGCTCGACGCAGCCGGGAAAGGGCCGTTGGCGATCCGGGGTAAGACCTTGGTTGATCTTGCCGCAGATGATTTTTCCGACGCGCGTTCCCTGTTGGAAGCCAAGCAGTTGATGCGAGCGCTGATTGCGCATTACCTGGGTGGAAAATCCCTCGAAACACGCAAGATATTTTTGGAGTATCAAGAACTATGATCGAATTGGGCGTAAATATCGACCACGTAGCTACCATTCGTCAGGCTCGCATGACCTACGAGCCTGAGCCGGCGTGGGCGGCGGTGGAGGCGCACATCGGCGGCGCGGATGGCATTACGGTGCATTTGCGCGAAGATCGCCGCCACATCCAGGACGCCGATGTGGAAAAGCTGCGTACGCTGACGCAGATCAAGCTGAACCTCGAAATGGCGGCGACCGACGAGATGGTCGATATCGCCTGCCGCCTCAAGCCGGAAATGGCGATGCTCGTGCCGGAAGGTCGCCATGAGGTCACCACGGAAGGCGGGTTGGATATCGTCGCGCAGGAAGCGAAATTGAAGGAAGCCGTGGATCGCTTGGCGGATGCGGGAATCATCAGCAGCGTTTTTATCGATGCCGATCTTGATCAGGTGGCGGCAGCAGCGCGCATTGGTGCACGGGTCTGTGAAATCCATACCGGCCCCTATGCGCACGCGTTTCACACGCAGGGGCGCGATGCAGAGAGTCCCGCCGTGGTTGCCGAACTGGAGAAAATCCGAGCAGCCGGCGAAGTGATCCGCGATCTCGGCATGCGCTTCAACGCGGGGCATGCGCTGAACTATTTTAACGTCCAGCCCGTGGCGCGCTTGCCCGGAATTCGCGAGTTGCATATCGGCCATTCGATCGTCTGCCGAGCGGTGTTCGTAGGATTGCGTGAAGCTGTCCGTGAAATGAAGCGCTTGATGCGTGAGGCCGCTGCGCAGTCACCCCTGTTGCCATGATTGTCGGTGTAGGCACCGACATCGCTTCGGTTGCGCGGGTGGGGCGTTTGTATGAACGCCATGGACAGCGCGCACTGGAAAAGCTGCTGGCGTCGTCCGAATTCGATGAATTTTCCCGTGCGCGCGATCCAGCGCGTTTCCTGGCCAAGCGTTTCGCCGCCAAGGAGGCGCTTGGCAAGGCCATGGGAATCGGCGTCGTTGCGCCGGCTACCTTGCCGAACATCGCGGTCGCGCATGACGAGCAGGGAAAGCCGGTGTTCAGCTACGCACCGGCACTGGCTGCCTACATCGATGAACGTGGGCTCGTTGCGCATCTGTCGATCAGCGACGAAGTGGAGTATGCCGTCGCTTTCGTCGTTGTCGAACGTGCCTGAACTGGAGTTGCCATGTCTGTGATGCTCCCGCTCGGACCATTGATGATCGATATCGCCGGTCACGAGCTGACGACTCTGGAACGCGAACGACTGACTCATCCGCTCGTCGGCGGCGTGATTCTGTTCGCGCGAAACTATGCGTCTCCCTCTCAGTTGTCGGCGCTGACCGCCGAAATTCATGCGCTCCGTTCTCCTTCGTTGCTGATCGCCATCGATCACGAGGGCGGGCGGGTTCAGCGTTGTCGCGAGGGGTTTACGCGATTGCCGGCGATGCGTCGTCTCGGTGAATTGTGGGAGCACGATGCACAGCGTTCATTGATCGCTGCACGGCAAATTGGCTATGTGTTGGCCGGCGAACTGAGAAATCACGGCGTAGATATGTCCTTTACGCCTGTGCTTGATCTGGATTGGGGGAACAGCCAGGTGATCGGTGACCGTTCGTTTCACCGTAATCCCGAGGTGGTCGTGCAGTTAGCTGGAGCGCTGATTTCCGGGCTTCGTCAAGCCGGGATGAAAGCCTGTGGCAAGCATTTCCCCGGCCATGGCTGGGTGGAGGCCGATTCACATGTGGCGATCCCCATCGATCGACGCTCATTGGCCGAAATAGAAACGGACATGCAACCGTTCAGGCGCCTTGCTCTGGATGCGGTGATGCCGGCACACGTGATCTATCCTGCGGTGGACGAACGACCAGCAGGGTTCTCACCGCGCTGGATCGAAATGCTGCGCCGGGAAATCGGTTTTGGCGGGGTGATATTCAGCGACGATCTCTCGATGGAGGGGGCTAGTGTCGTTGGTGGCGTGGTCGAGCGCGTCGAGGCCGCGTGGCGTGCCGGTTGCGACATGCTTCTGGTGTGCAATGCGCCGGACAAGGTTTCGGACGTCCTCGAGCATTGGCGGCCGGTCGTCGATTCGGTGCATTCGCAACGTATTGCGCAACTCAGACCGGACGTGGCGTTTGGCGGAATCGAGGATCTTGCCGCCTATCAAGCTGGAGTAGATGCTGCGGCTCAGTTGGCTGCCTGATACTCCGATCCTGTAACGGCAGGATCGGAGTCCGTCGCGCGGAGAGTCACTTCCCGCCGAACAGCAGATTCGGCAGCCAGAGCGACAGTTGCGGGATGAAGGAAACGAGAAGCAGCACGATGAGGTTCCCCGTCAGGAAGGGGAATATCGCCTTGATCACCGAGGAAAGCGGAGCCTTGGCGATGTTGGCGCAGACGAAAAGGCACACGCCTACCGGCGGGGTCGTCAGGCCGATCATCAGGTTCAGCACGGCAAACGTAGCGAAATGCACCGGGTCGATGCCGACCTTCGTTGCCACTGCGAGGAGTGTCGGGAACAGGATGATCAATGCTGCGATCGTCTCCATGAACATCCCGACGATTAATAGCAGGAGGTTGATCAGAAGGATAATCGCTGTTTTGTCGCTGGTCAGCGTGAGCATGGCTTTGGCGATGCGTTGCGGGATTTCCTCCGCGGCCATGATCCAGCCAAATACGTTGGCGATGCCGACCAGCGCTAGCAGAGCTGCCGACGTAATCGCGCTGTCGATCATGATCTTGGGGACTTCACGCAGCGCGATGCCTTTGTAGATGTAGACGCCGACCACGAACGCATAGACGCAGGCGAGGATGGCGGTTTCCGTCGGAGTGACCAGTCCGCTGAGCAGGCCGCCGACGATCAGCGCCGTCAGCATCAGGGCCCAGAATGCGCCGGTAAACGAATTCCAGAGTTCCTTCCAGCCTTTCCAGGGCTGACGCGGGTAATCGTTCTTTACCGCAAGCAGATAGCAGACCAGCATCATGCTCAGGCCGAGGAGGATGCCCGGGATGGCGCCCGCCATGAACATGCGTCCTACGGAGACGCCGGTCAGGGCGCCGACGATGATCATCGGAACGCTGGGCGGGATGATCGGGCCCACAGTCGAGGCGGCGGCAGTGATGGCGGCCGCGAAACTGATCGGATACCCCTCCTTTTTCATGCCGGGAATCATGACGGCGCCGATCGACGCGGCCTCGGCGACTGCCGTCCCCGAGATGCCGGCAAACAGCATCGAGCCGGCCACGTTCGTCAGGCCCAGACCGCCACGAATCCAGCCGACACCGGCGCTGGCAAAGCGGATGATCCGGTCCGTGATGCCGCCGCCGTTCATCAGGCTACCGGCCATGATGAAGCCGGGAATGCAGAGCAGGACGAACGAATCGACGCCGGCGAATATCTTTTGCGGAAAGACGACAAGCGGGATGTCCGCGTAGAAAACCAGATAGGCAACGGACGATACACCAAGGCAAACGGCAACCGGAATGCCGATGATCAGGCAAAGGATAAACGTGCCGAAAAGAATTGCAATTCCCATGAATCACCCTTTTGTCGACGCGTGGCCGGTTGGCTCGGCAACGGCAATGTTGAGGACGAGCCTGATGAACTTGATCAGGCCGAATACGCCAAGCAGCACGGAGAAAAAGAGAACGCAGGCGAAGACGTACTGCATCTGGACGTGTAGTACCGGCGACGTTTGCATTGCGCCAGATACGGTGAATTCCCAGGCGCCGGGGATCAACATAAAACCGAAGGCCGATACGATTGCTGCGGAAAATATCTCGCAGGCCCGGCGCAGCCACGCAGGCATGACCATCAATGCCAGGTCGACGTTGACCAGATCGCCCGTCAGGAACGATGCGCCGACCCCCAGGCCCATGATGTAAAGCAGTGCGACGCGGGACGTTTCCTCGGTCCAGATCGGCGGTTGCGACATGAACGTGCGCGCGACAACCTGTACGACGACTGCCACGATCATGACAGCGAACGCGAGGCACGTGCCGCCTCTGATCAAGCGTTCGATTTGTTTCAGGAGTTTGACCATCGTTCGGCCTCCCTTATGTTTTTTTAGGATGGAACCAACGACAAACGCGGAAAGGTTTCCGCGTTTGTCTGGGGGGCGTTCGATCAGTCGGCGTAGAGCTTCTGGATCGTCGGCTTCAGTTCGTCCTTCGCAGCGGCCAACACGGCTTCCTTCGCCTTCTTGGCAAATCCGCTCTGGTCGGTATCGACGAAGGTCATGCCCTTGGCTTTCAACTCATCTTCCAGCTTTTTCTCGTCCGCGAGCATGATCTCGCGCTCATAGGCTTGTGCGCGCTTGGCGGCTTCCTGGACAGCTGTCTTCTGCTCGGCATTCAGCTTGTTGAAGGACTTTTCGCCGATCGCCAGGTAGATCCAGGAGCGAACGTGCGCCGTACGATTCACGTACTTCTGTACTTCAAAGAAGCTGGCCGACTTGATCAGGGCGAGCGGGTTTTCCTGTGCCTCGATCACGCCGGTCTGCAGCGAGGTAAACACTTCGCCGAAAGCCATCGGGGTCGGCTGCGCGCCCACGCCGCGCCAGAACTGCACGAAGACCGGAACGTTCGGAACACGGATTTTCAGTCCCTTGGCGTCATCGACGGTCTTGATCGGTTTGTTGCTGGTCAGGTATCGGGCGCCGCGGGCGAAGTAGGCCAGCGGGATGGCCTTGGCCTTTTCCTGGATTTCCTTCTTTATCTCTTCGCCGAGCGGGCCGTTCACCGCCTTGTCCATTTCCGCCAAGTCCTTGAAGGCATAGGGCAGGGCCAGCAGGGCGGCTTTCGGTGCCCAGTTCTGGAGCGATTCGCCGGTGATGGTCATGTCGGCGGTGCCCAGTTGCATGCCGTTGATCAGGTCCATTTCCTTGCCCAAGGCGTCGTTCGGGAACACTCTGACTTCGACCTTGCCATTGGTGAGGTAGGCTGAAAAAAGTGGAGTCCAACGTTTCGTAAAATGTGAGGAACGGAGGACAAGGATGGAACGACTACCGAAAGGGATCTACACGCTGGAATTTCGGGCGGAAGCGGTGAAGCTGGTGGAAGCGGAAGGGCTGTCGGTGGATGCGGCAGCGAAGCGCTTGTCGGTGCCAAAGAGCAGTCTTGGCAATTGGGTGCGGGCGTCGCGTACAGGCAACCTGGCGAAGGTTGGGCAAGGCCAGAGGGTGCCGACGGAAACGGAAATTGAACTGGCGCGACTGCGCAAGGAATTGGCGGAAGTGAAACTGGAGCGTGATCTGCTAAAAAAATGT
>NZ_JCANUT010000038.1:0-38297 GCF_059569095.1 Propionivibrio pelophilus DSM 12018
AGTTCCTTGAACGTCTGCTCCAAGAGGCGCCGGCCAAGATCTTCCTGATCGTCGATAACCTGCGTGTGCATCATGCCAAGCTCGTCCAGCAATGGATCGAGCCTCGCCGGGACAAGATCGAACTCTTCTACTTGCCGCCCTACGCCCCGGAATCCAATCCCGACGAATATCTGAATCACGATTTCAAAACGTCCCTGCGTCTCGAACCGGCCACCCGCTCTGAAAAGGATCTTCTGCAAAAAGCCATGCGCATCATGAATCGCATCGCACAATGGCCCGAACGCATCCGTTCCTATTTCCAGCATCCTCATGCCGCATACGCGGCTTAGCAAAGCTATTTAAGGGCCGGGTTAATAATTCAGCGTTATCCCGCACTGCGCAAAGCGTCGCTGAAGAGTTTGCAGGCTTTCGAGTCGGCTTATCTGCATCAGAGCTTTGCGACAGCGGCACTGGAACTGTCGGTCACCGCGTCGGCGATCAGCCATTCGATCCTTTCGCTCGAATCGGTGCTCGGCGTGCATCTGTTCGACCGTGGACGCAAGGGCGCCATCCCCACCGACGCCGGCGTGCAGCTCTATTCGGCGCTCAAGCGGTCGTTTGCCGAGATCGACATGGAGTTGCAGTCAATCATCGATGTCCCTTCGATGCAGCAGCTTGTCACGCTGCAGGCGTCGCCGAGTTTCGCCCATCTCTGGCTGCTGCCCCGTTTGCCCGAATTCCTGCGCCAGCATCCGCAGATCGATGTTCGACTCTGTGCTACCCCCGGTGCCGCGGACTTTGGCAACAACGGGCTGGATATCGCCATCGTCTACGGCAAGCGCTCGAATTCGCCGTTTGTCATGACGGAGCCCTTGATGCCGAATGAAAGTTACGTGCCGTTATGCAGTCCGGCGCTTGCGGCGGGAAACAGCCTGTGTCCGTCGGATGTGCCGCAGTTGTGCCTGATTCACAACGAGACGTCGGTGGTTTCGTGGGGGGACTGGATTGCCGCCTATTACCCCGGTGGCGCATTGATCCAGCGGGGGCTTTACCTGGACCGCTCGTTCATGGGTTTTTCGGCCGCACTCAGCGGGGTTGGCGTCTGCCTTGACAGTACCCTGCTGGCGCACGACTACCTGACGGAGGGGAAACTGGTGATGCCGTTCGGGAATCTGGGGATCCCGGCGACTCCGCACTACCTCTGCGTGCCGAAACAGAAGCTGGAACAGGAGAAGATCCAGATCATCCTGGACTGGATAAAGTCCTGGCTGCCGGTCTGAGCCGATAAAGCGGGCGTTACTTCCTCGCCTCGTCGCTCTTGGCGTGCGGGGCCAGCCAGTCGGGGATTTCGTCTTCAGGAAGGTTTTCGAGGATGTACTGGCGCATCAATTTACGCACGACCTGCGATGAATTCAGATCCTGACGTGCGCACAATTCTTCGAACAGCTTCTTTTTGCGCGGATCGACCAGGATGGTCAGTCTGGCTGTGCGGTTTTCCATGATGTCGGCCCTCGTTATCTTCTGATTACACTCTTATTATAATCAAAGTTATTTTTGATTTATATAAACGTCACAGAGAAGTATAATCTTGCCGGTTTTCTGTGATAGCCAGGGATGTTGAAGATTTGTCATTCCGGCAAAGGCTGGAATCCAGAAAATTCAACGAACTGGCCCTCGGCCTTTGCCGGGGTGACGAATATTTCAGCGTTTCCCTAATACGATACGGATACGATAAAAGGCCATGAATCAACTTATTCTGGCGGTTCTCGCCCTGGTGTTCGGGGCGGTGGTGTGTCTGCTGAACGCGAGCAATCGCGTTCGCGCCATGATCGGCCTGGTTTCGCAGGCGATCGCTCTTGCCCTGGTCTGGTCGGTGGCCATTCCCGTCCTGATGGGCGGGCCGGAAGTTGCCGGCGGCGTGTCCTGGGCCTACCCGATCAATGCCATCCGTGTCCGTCTCGATGCACTGGGTGCATTCTTCCTGGTCTGGTCGCTGCCGATGACCTTCCTCGGCAGTCTGTACGCGGTGGGCTACATGAAGAAATACTTCAATGGCTCGCGGCACCTCGGCGTGCATTTCGCGCTGCTCAACATGATCGCCCTGTCGTTCGTGCTGGTTTATACCGGCAACGAAGTCGTGTCCTTCCTGTTCGGCTGGGAAGTCGCGGCGCTGGCGGCCTGGCAACTGGTGATCTGGGATTACACCAACCAGCGGGTACGCTTCGCCGGTTTCAACTACCTGGTTTCGACGCATATCGGCCTGCTGTTCCTGGTCGCGGCGCTAATGATCCTTTACGCGCACGGGCAGTCGTGGGATTTCGCGCATCTCGGCCGCTGGTTGAGCGCGAACCACGGCTCGACGCGCAACATCGTCTTCCTGCTGCTGGTGACCAGCTTCGGCCTGAAGTCGGCCTTTTTTCCGTTCCACTCGTGGCTGCCACGCGCCCACGCGGCGGCGCCGGCGCACGTTTCGGCGCTGATGTCCGGGGTGATCCACAAGGCCGGGCTCTACGCGCTGGTGCGCTTCACGCTGCTGATGGGCAAGCCGGACGAGTGGATGGGCTGGTTCCTGATCGCCTTCTCGGTCACCTCGGCACTGATCGGCGGGCTGTATACCGTCGGGCAGCGCGACCTGAAACGGCTGCTCGGCTACTCGTCGACGGAAAACGTCGGGATCGCCGGCATCGGCTTCGGCATCGGCTGTCTGGGGCTTGCCTGGCAGGCGCCGGTCTTGGTGGCGCTGGGTTTTGGCGGCGGCTTGCTGCACGTGCTCAACCACGCCTTCTTCAAGTGCTTGCTGTTCTACGCGGCGGGCTGCGTCTATCAGGTCAAGCATGTCGTTGATATGGAGCGCCTTGGCGGGCTGTTCCGGCTGATGCCGTTGACTGCCGTGAGTTTCCTGATCGGCGGCGTGGCGATTTCCGCGCTGCCGCCGTTCAACGGTTTTGCCAGCGAGTTCGTGATCTATTCCGGGTTGTTCGGCAACGCCGGGGCGACGGTCTGGGCCAAGCTGGCGCTGGCCGTGGTCGGAGCGGCGCTGGCCTTCGTCGGCGCGGTGTCGGCGCTGAGCATCACCCGCGCCTTCGGCGTGGTATTCCTCGGCAACGCGCGGGACAGCGGCTTGCCGCCCGGGCACGAGGCCAGCCCCTGGATGCTCCTGCCGATGGCGTTGCACGCGCTGGGGACGGTCCTGCTGGGCGTTCTGCCAGCGGCCGGATTCGCGCTGGTCGCCGGGCCGGTGGCGCTGTTCATGGCCGGCGTGCCCGGCTCACCGGTTGTCGATGCGCTGGCCGATGTGGCCGGCAACCTGTCGCGCATCGGGCTGATCTCCGGGGCGCTGGTCGCCGCCGTGGTGGTCGTGCTGATCGTGCGTTATGCCCGTATTCGCAAGCCGGTTTCCGCGGGAGCGAGGGGAGCGACGGGCGCGACCTGGGGCTGCGGCTACACCTTGCCGAACACGCGCATGCAGTATTCGGGCGCCAGCTTCTCCTCCGACTTCTCCCGGCCGTTCAAGAGCATCATGGTCCTGCTCCGGCGGCAGAAGGCGCCTGTAGGCTATTTCCCGCGCGACAGCTACGTCGTTACTGATTGCGTCGATGCGGTCGAGCGTCGCCTGTTCAACGTGATCGATCATGGCGACGACACCGCCGTCGAGATGTCGCGGCGCCTGCGCGAGGACGATCCGCGCTTTTCCTTCTCCGCCGGTTTGGCCGGCGTGATGATAATCGCCGTCCTGGTGCTGCTGGCGGAAGGGGTTTTGCAATGAAAACCGTGTTGAGCGTGACGCACTGGGCGTTCGTTCTGCTGCTGCCGATCCTGATGATCGGCGTGATCAACCGGGTGAAATCGTGGTGGGCCGCGCGCAAGGGGCCGGACCTGATCCAGTTCGCCTTCGACCTGCGCCGGCTGCTCGGCAAGCGCACCGTGATCAGCGATACGGCGACGCCGTTGTTCCGCGCCGGAGCGTATATCGTGCTGCTCGCCGGTTTTTTCGCTGCGGCGATGGCGCCGATGCTCGGTCGCTTCGCGCCGCTGCAGTTTTCCCACGATTTCATCGTCGTGGCCTACACGATGGGCCTGGCGCGCATCGCGCTGATGTTCTCGGCGATGGACGTCGGCAGCTCGTTCGAAGGCATGGGCACGGCGCGGGAAGCGTCCTTCTCGGCCTTTGCCGAACCGGCTTTGTTCCTGCTGATCGGCACCGCCGGCGTGGCGACCGGGATGACCAGCTTCGCCGACCTGATCGGCCTGCTGCGCGAGACGCCGCATTACGCGGTCATCGCGGCGCCGCTGGTCGTCGCCTTGCTGATCCTGCTGCAGGCCGAGGCGGCGCGGGTACCGGTCGATGATCCGCTGACTCACCTGGAACTGACGATGATCCACGAGGTGATGATCCTCGATCACAGCGGGCCGGAACTGGCTGCCATGCAGTACGCCGCGGCGATGAAGATGACCCTCTACGCCGGACTGATCGCCGCGCTGCTCAACCCCTTCGATCCCCTGGTGTCGCCGCTCGCCGCCGCGCTTGTGTCCCTGGCGCTGATCCTCGTGGTGGCCGTGGTGGTGGGCTGCATCGAGTCACTGACGGCGCGCCTGCCGATGCGCTGGGTGCCGCGCTATTTGTTGATCGCTTCGGCCGCCGCGCTGGCGAGCATGGCCGTGATCGGTATTGGAGCCAGCGTATGACCGTCCCACTGATGCTCTGCCTGGTCGCCGTGGTGATCCCGGTGTTCTTCAGCAAGATTTCCTCCGCGCCGAGCTGGCTCGGGCTGCATGCCCTGGCGCTGGGCTGGGTGACGCTGCACGGGGAGGCCGGGGAGGGGAGCCTCTCGTTGCACACCCTTCTGGTCGGGCTGGAAATTCTGCTGGTGCGTGCCATCCTCGTTCCGTACATGCTGCGCCGGGCGCTGCGCCACCATCCGGAGACGCGGCTCAGTCTGATGCCGTCGAACCTCTTCACCTGGATCATCGCCGTCGTACTGATCATCTTTGCCTTCAAGTTCGGCGATGGTGCCCGCGCCGATGCGCGAGCGCTGACGCTAGGCGTCGTCGCGGCGACGGTGGTCACGGCCTTCCTGATCCTGGCGACCAACCCGGAGCCCAGGGCGCAGCTGGTCGCCGTGCTGTTCATGGAGAACGCGCTGGCATTGTTCGAAACGCTGATGCCGGAACCGTGGCCGTTGGTCGTGCATCTGGCGATCAGCGCCGTTTATCTGCTGACCGTGGGCATCGGCTGCTGGCTGATGAAGGAGTCTCCGGTCGCTGAAAATCAATCAGTGACAATTTCCGGAGAGGTGCCATGAACGCAGTCGAAACCACCTGCATCGCGCTGGCACCGGGCAGCGCGAGGACGTCTTCCAGCCGCGCGGCCTACGGATTGGTCGCCGCCTCGCTGGTGTTCTGGCTGGCGTCCGTCGCGGTCTTCCTGACCCATTCGCTGGAGGAGTTGCCGCTGTACTTCGCCAACGGCTATCTGGTCCTCGATCCGACGTCGCTGCTGTTCGTGCTGGTGATCAACACGGTGTTCCTCGGCATTAGCGTGTACATGCTCGCCCGCGAGCGTTCGTCGCTGACGCTGGCCCGCGACATCCGTTCGCGCGCGGCGCTGACCCTGTTGTTCATGGCGGTGATGAACGTCGGCATCCTGACCAACCACATGATCCTGCTCTGGGCTTTTGTGGAGATCAGCACGCTGTGCGCCGCGCCGCTCGTCGCCCGAGGTGATTCGCCGTCGCCGAAAGCATCGGCCTGGCGCTATGTGCTGTACTCGGTGATGTCGTTGGCCATCACCTTCCTCGGCTTCATGTGTTTGAGCCAGTCGGCCGATCTGCGCGGACTCGAGGTCAACTTCCTGGTCGATCAACTGAGCTTCTCGCTGACGATGCTCAAGGACGGCTGGCAGCGTCTCGGCATGGCCTTCATCCTGTTCGGTCTGGGCAGCAAGCTCGGCCTCGCGCCGCTCTACGGCTGGATGCCGGAAACCTACGAGGCCGCCCCGACCAGCACCAGCGTGTTGCTCGCCGCCGTGCAGTACAACATCGGTGTCGTCGCCGTGTTCCGCATGCTGCAGGTCTTCAACGGTTTCGAGACCGCCTTCGTCGCGCAGGAACTGCTGGTCATGGGCTACCTGTCGCTGATCGTCGCCGCAGTGCAGATCATGGCGGTGCGCAACTACAAGCGGCTGATCGCCTACGCCTGCGTCAGCTCGTCCGGCGTCATCGCGCTGGGGTTGTCGGTGGGGCAGGCGGCGGCGTACGGCGTGGTGCTGTACATCGTCAGCAACGCCTTCGTGAAGTCGCTGCTGTTCCTCACCGCCGGGCGCTTGCGCGCGGTCTACGGTACCAACGAGACGGCGCCGCTCGGCGGGGTGATCCGCGTGATGCCCTTCACCGGCTTGCTGTTCACCGGCGGCATTTTCGCCCTGCTGGGCTTCCCGCCGTTCGCCAGCTTCCTCGCCGAGATGCTGATCCTCTCGGGCATCGTCCAGGCCGGCAACCTGATGGCGTTTACCGTGATGTGCGTGATGCTGACGATCATCTTCGTGTCTACCGGGCGGGCGGTGTTTCCGATGCTCTGGGATCCTCCTTCGCGCAGCGGCCCGCCGGTGATCGAGTCGCTGGTCACCGTCCTTCCCAAGATGGGCTTCGTCGTCGTCCTGGTCATGCTCGGGACGTATGCCCCCGAACCGGTGACGCAGTTGCTGCGCGCCGTGGCAGCGTCGATTGCGGGAGTCTGAAATGGCAAAAAATCCCGTAATCGTCTGCAACCTGCGCGAAACCGCAGCGCTGGGTCTCGCGGATTTCATCAATGAATGTGACCGCCGGTTGTCTGAAGGTGATCGCTTGCTCTCCCTGTTCGGGCGAAACGGCGGCGAAGGCGACGCGGCCGTCGCGGTGACGGCGGTGTTCGTGACCGAGGCGGATGGATTGTCCGTCCTGCGCGGCGCAGCGAAAAGGGGCGATGCCTGCCCGGCGCTGACCTTGAAGCATCCGTCGGCGCACATCTACGAGCGCGAATTGTGGGAGCAGACGGGCGTGCTGCCGGGCGGCCACCCCTGGCTCAAGCCGGTGCGCTTCGAGGGAGCGCGCCAGCAGCGGATGGACGAGTACCCGTTCTTCACCGTGCGCGGCCGCGAAGTGCACGAAGTCGGCGTCGGGCCGATCCATGCCGGGGTGATCGAGCCGGGCCACTTCCGCTTCATGTGCCACGGCGAGACGGTCCACCACCTGGAAATCCAGCTCGGCTACCAGCACCGCGGCGTGGAAAAGCTCCTGCTGCAACGCCCGCCGCGCACCCTGACGCCGATCGTCGAATCGATCTGCGGCGATTCGTGCATCGCCTACGCCTGGAGCTACCTCGCGGCGCTGGAGGCGCTGGCCGGCACGCCGGCCGGGTTCGAGACCGACGTCCTGCGCGGCATCGCCCTGGAAATGGAGCGCATCGCCATCCATGTCGCCACGCTCAACGGGCTGGCGACCGACATCGCCTTCGTGCAAGGCACCGGCAGCTACGGGCGCCTGCGCACGGCAGTGATCAACGCCAGCCAGCGCGTCAGCGGCAACCGCTTCGGCCGCGGCTGGCTGCGTCCCTGGCGGACCAAGGGACTGACCGACGCGCTGCGCCAGGACGTGCGGCAGACCCTTGCCGACTTTGCCACCGACCTGCGACGCATGAACGACCTGATGCGTTCGGCGTTGAGCGTCAAGGCGCGATTTAAAGGGACTGGGACGGTGAGTAACCAAGCGGCGCGTGACCTCGGATTGTTCGGTGTCGCGGCCCGGGCCAGCGGTGTCGCCATCGACTCGCGCAGCGAACTGCCGGGACAGTTGTACGAGCGCCTGCCGATGGCTCCGATGGTCGAACCGAGCGGCGATTGCTGGGCGCGGATGCTCGTGCGCATGCGCGAGATCGACGCCTCGCTGGACTGGCTGTTCGGTGTACTCGACGATGCGACGCTCGACCTGTCGGGCAGTGCGGGTACTCCGGTGACTCCTGTCATTCCGGTGGGCGCCGACTTGGCTCTTGCGCCCGAGTGTTTGTGCGTGTCGGTGGTCGAAGGCGTGCGCGGGCCGGTGGTTCTCGCGCTGGAAACATCCGTCGACGGTTCTCTGCGCCACGTCAAGGTGCAGGACCCGTCGCTGGCCAACTGGTTCGGGCTGGCTTTGGCGGTGCGTGACAACGGGATTTCCGACTTCCCGATCTGCAACAAGAGTTTCGACCTTTCCTACTGCGGGAACGACCTCTGATGTTCAACTTTCCCAAATCGATTGCGGTTCGCAAAGCCCAGGGCACCCAGTACATTCCCGATCTGCGTGCGGCCGTTCCTGGCGGCTATCGCGGCAAGCCGGTCATTGCCGACGCGGCGTGCGCCGCCGGCTGCACGGCGTGTGTTGACGCCTGCCCGAGCCGGGCCATCGCGCTCGACCCCATGCGCATCGACATGGGGCGTTGCGTGCTCTGCGGCGACTGCGAGCCGGCGTGCCCGGCCGGAACCATCGGTTTCAAGACCGACGTCAAACTGGCCTCGACTACGCGCGACGGGCTGACGATCAGCGCGGCGCATCCCGACATCGATCCGATCAAGGTCTCCGCCGAGCTGCGCAAGCGCTTCGGGCGCTCGCTCAAGCTGCGCTCGGTGTCGGCCGGCGGCTGCAACGGCTGCGAACTGGAACTCAACGCCGTCGGCAACGTGAACTTCGATTTCGGCCGTTACGGCATCGACATGGTTGCCTCGCCGCGCCACGCCGACGGGCTGGTCCTCACCGGGCCGATCAGCCGGAACATGGTCGAGGCGCTGCAGATCTGCTGGGACGCCATGCCCGAGCCGAAACTGGTGATCGCCATGGGCGCCTGCGCGATTTCCGGCGGCGTGTTCGCCGACTGCGCCGAAGTCGACCGCCGCTTCCTCGAAACCTTCAAGCCGACGCTCTACATCCCCGGCTGCCCGACGCACCCGCTGGTGTTCATCGCGGCAGTGATGGATCTGCTGGGGATCGCGGTCTGATTTCGATCCGTGCCGCGGGTTGAGAGCGCAGATTGCGTCGCCTGTATAGAGCAATCCATATCCGGGCTCTATACTGAAAGCCTGCAGACCTGAGGAAAGGAACCTGATATGGGCTTTGTATGGACCATCGTGCTTGGTTTCGTGATCGGCGTGATCGCGAAGTTCCTGAACCCGGGCAAGGAAAACATGGGCTTCCTCATGACGGTTGTTCTGGGTATCGCAGGTTCCATCGTGGCCGGACTTGTCGGCCAGTTTTTTGGCTGGTACCGGGTCGGGGAAGGCGCCGGTTTCATTGCTTCGGTGCTGGCCGCCGTTGGTCTGTTATGGGCCTATGGTCGACTCCGCCGCGGCAACGATGACCGCTGAGGTCAGGGCCCGGCCTCGAAACCACGAACCCGCCCCGACGGTGATTGCGGGCGATTAGGCCATGGATGCGATTCAATCGGTTGCTCTGGCCGGAGGGGTCGCCTGGGCGAGCGGCTTGCGCCTGTATGCGGTGCTTTTCCTGGCAGGACTGCTCGGGAGGCTCGGCTATCTGGAACTCCCCGCGACCTTGCAAGTCCTGGAGAGTCATTGGGTCATCGGTGTCACGGGGTCGTTGCTGCTGATCGAATTCCTGGCCGACAAGATTCCCTTCGTCGATTCCTTGTGGGATGGCTTTCAGACCTTTGTCCGAATTCCGGCAGGCGCGCTGTTGGCAGCGTTGGCGATGGGCGGGCATCCTCCTGAGCTGATGCTCACTGCGGGGCTGCTGGGAGGGTCGCTTACCGCAGCAACTCACCTGGCAAAGGCGGGAGGTCGCGCATTGATCAACACGTCCCCCGAGCCGCTTTCAAATGCGACGGCTTCACTGGGGGAAGATGTCCTGGTCGTCGGCGGCCTCTATACGGCCATCAATTACCCGATACTCTTCCTGTGCATTCTCGGTACCTTCGTCATCCTGCTGATCTGGATGTTGCCAAGGCTGATCGGTGGAGTCCGGTCGCTATTTGGACGTTTTTTCCAGCGCTCGCATGAATAACACTCGAGCGTCGACGACCGAACCATCGAGGTGACGAACAGACAGGAAAAGCACGAGGGACGTCTATGGCCTGACAACGATGTTGTTGGACACGCCTTTGACGCCGCTTGTCGAGCGCGCAATCTCGCCCGCGCGGTTCCTTTCCGTCGAGTTCTTCGCAAAGCCTGAAAGCTGGACTACACCCCTGAGCGTTTCCACGCTGATGGACATCGCGCTGACCTGTTTGTCTTCCGCAAACCTGGCTTTTACACGTGTGGTAATCACCGAGTCGTCGAGATACTCGCCCACGGTCGACTGATCGCGGGTGACAGCACAACCCGCGGCGGTAAAAGCCAGCAAGCCGGCAAGTGCGAACGAAATGGCTGTATGTTTCATGTTGACCTCCCCTCTGCTGTGTATCAAACCGTCAAGGCGAACCCGTGAGTCGTAACCGGTGCGGGCTTTCCGGTTGTGATGATTCAGGAGCCCTGGGTCACGATCACGTTCTGTGCCGGCATCGGTGCCGGGAATCCGGCCTCACCCAGTGCCTCGCGGAGAACCCGATTGGTATCGAAATAGACCTGCCAGTAATGGTCGTTGTGGCAATACGGGCGCACCGCAAGGACCGGGCCGACCAGCGTGAAATCCAGAATCTCAACGTCGACCGGCGGTTCGCTCAGAACATTCGGGATGGCTGCCAGCTTCTCGCGCAGCAGGGTCATCGCGGCCTGATGATCGGCGGCGCCGGAGAGCTGGCACTTCAGATCCACACGGCGAAATGCATTGGCGGAGAAATTCTGGATCGTGTCGCTGAAGATCTTGTTGTTGCCGATGATGGTGTGGATGTTGTCCGGCGTGTTGATTACCGTCGTGAACAGGCCGAGTTCGACCACCGTACCGGTGACGCCGGCGACAGAAACAAAGTCTCCGACCTTCATCGGGCGCAGCACGACGAGGAAGGCGCCCGCCGCGAAGTGGGCCAGCAAGCCCGACCAGGCCATGCCGATGGCGACACCCGCCGCGGCAATGAGCGCCGCAAAGGTCGTTGTCTGAATGCCGAAGTAACCGAGAATGCCGATCACCAGCAGGACGTTCAGCGTTACCGTGACGATGGAACTCACGTAGCGCAGAACGGTGGAGTCGACCTTCTGGCGCTCCAGCGAACCACGCAGCAAGTTGACCGTGATGCCGATCAGCCAACGGCCGATTATCCAGAAAGCGACGGCGGCCAGAATCTTGAACCCCACCTCGGTGGCTGCCGTCACAATGAGATCCTGGTAACGCGAGAAATCTTCCGTATTCATGCCTTTTTCTCCGTAAATAAACACTGACAAACGAGCTTTTGCGCAAATCCCGCGGCAACCGGAATCAGCGTGCAGGGCAAATGAACTACGAGAGGCTGCGCAAGACACCCTCTCGTTTGGCGCAGCGATACTATTGCGCTTCGCTCAAGCACTTCTTGATGGACGAGGCCTTGGCCGCTCCGGCAAGAGCCTTGCCTTCCTTGCTGACGGCTTTTGCCTCGCAGGCGGCCTCTCTTTGACACTTCTTGATGAACGACGCTTTCGCAGCGCCGGCAAGCGGTTTGCCGTCTTTGCCGACAGCCTTTGATTCACAATCGGGAGCTGCGAATGCGGAGCCGAAGGCGAATGCAGAAACAAGGGCGGCAACAAGCAGTTTTTTCATGGTTGGACTCCCGGGGTTGATGGGTGAACCCACTATAGGTAGTGCCGTAGGGGAATACCAGCCTGTCTCTACGCTACCTTGCCAACTCCACGCCGCAGGAAGCGACCATGCCGCGAGTACGCGGTGCTGAAATTTTCCTCGTAACTCAGTCCGCCATTGACGAAAACGTGGCGAACGCCTTCGCTGACCAATGCCGGATCGGAGAATGTCGCCCGGTCACGGATGTTGTGCGGATCGAACACGGTAATGTCGGCATAGTTTCCAGGCGCGATGATGCCGCGTTCGTCCAGGCCGAACTGGGCGGCCGGCAGCCCGGTCATCTTGAACACCGCGCTTTCCAGTTGCAGCAGTCCGATGTCGCGGCAGTAGTGGCCGAGCACGCGCGGGAAGGTGCCCCACAGGCGCGGATGCGGGCGCACGTCGTGCGGCAGGCCGTCGGAGCCGATCATCGTGCGCGGGTGCGCCAGCACGCGCCGGACGTCCTCCTCGTTCATCTGGAAATAGCAGGCGCCGCCGGGAATCAGCCGGCGGCAGGCTTCGCGCTGGTCGACGCCCCACAGCGCGGCGATGTCGGCGAGCAGCTTGCCGGCCATTTCCGGATGCGGTTCCGAGCCGGTGATGATGATGTCGATGACGCCGTCGACAAGGTCCTCGCGCAGCACCGTTGAACCCGCCGTGTAGGGATAGACGTCGAGGCCGATCGGCTGGCGCGTGGCCAGGCGGTCCATCAGCGCCAGCGTCTCGCGCGTGCGGCCCCAGTTGGCCGGGCCGGCGCACTTGTGGTGCGAGAGCACGAGCGGCAGGCCACTTCGGCGAGCGGTGCGGGCGGCCTCCTGCATGGCGTCGAGAATGCCGTCGAGTTCGGTGCGGATGTGCGTTGCGTAGATGCCGCCGGCCTGGGCGGCAGCAGTTGTGACCTCGATCAGTTCGCGCTCATCGGCGGCGTAGGCGTTTTCGTAAAAGACGCCGGAGGACAGTCCAAGGGCGCCGTCGTCCATGGCCTGGCGCAGCATGCCGGCCATCGCGCACCGTTCCTCGGTGCTGGCCGCCCGGTCGAGTTGCGGCATGGCTGCGGCGCGCAGGCTGGTGTGGCCGATCAGCGCTGCGACGTTGATCGCTGGTTGCGTGGCGTTGACAGCGTCGGCATACGCCGCCAGCCGTTCGAAGCGGAAGCGCTGCGTGCCGAGCAGGCCGAGCGGTTCGATTGGCGTTTCGGTGACCAGGGGCGCCAGCGAGATGCCGCAGTTGCCGACGATGACTGTGGTGATGCCCTGGGAGATCTTGGGGCGCATGGCCGGCGCGTCGAGCACGATGGCGTCGTCGTGGGTATGCACGTCGATGAAGCCGGGGGCGATGACCATTCCGGTGCAATCGATGACCTGGTCGGCGGTGGCCGGATCGATGACACCGACCTGGGCGATGGTCTCGCCGTCGAGCAGCACGTCGGCCCGGTAGCCGGCCTTGCCGGAGCCGTCGATGACAAGTCCGTCGCGCAGAAGAGTGGTGGAAGACATGGTTACTCCTGTTCGCGTTCCGCCCGCGACCACGACATGGTCATGGCGACGTGCGATTCGCTGTCGATGCCGTGCTCGGCCAGCACGCTGCGGAACTGGCGCAGACGTTCCGCGGCCTTGGGGCCGAGCCGCTGGCCGACGAGCACGGTGAGGATCTCAATGGCCAGAAGATGGGCGATATAGGCTTCGGTGCCGACGCGCATGACGGCATCCTCGGGGACCGAGGCGCCGAGCACGATGTCGGCTTCCCTGGCCAGCGGGGTGCCCGTCTGGGTCAGTGCGATCACCGTGGCGCCCTGCGAACGGGCGAAGCGGGTGGCTTCGAGCAGCGTCGGCATGCGTCCGACGTGCGAGACGGCGACGGCTACGCCGCGCGGGCCGAGGGTACAGGCCGAGATCAACTGCTGGTGCGCGTCGAAATAGGCGTTGGAATGGATGCCCAGGCGGAAGAGCCTCGCTTGCAGGTCGTTGGCGATGAACGTTGAGGTGGCGCCGGAGGAATAGCAGTCCACCCGTTCAGCGCCCGCGATCGCGGCCGCGGCCCGTTCGAGCGCGCCGACATCCAGCTCGCGTTCGAGGGCCGACATCGACGCGGTGGCCGAGCGCACGATCTTGCTGGCGATTTCGCCGGGGGAGTCATCCGGCTCTACGCTGCGGTGCAGGTACGAGCCGCCAAGTGCGATGTCCTGTGCCAGCGCGACCATGAATTCGCGCACGCTGTCGAAGCCGAACGAGCGGCAGGTGCGCACGATGGTCGGCATCGAGACTCCGGCCTGCTGGGCGAGCTGTTCGACGGTCGCGCCGACGGCGCTTTGCGGGTCGCGGACGATGACGTCAACCACCCGCTGCTGGGCATCCGGCAGATCGGCATATTGTTGCTGAAGTCGTTGCAGCAGGCGGGAAGGAATGGTGTTCATGGTGTTCAGAAGCGCGTAGTGACGGCGTCGATGACGTTGTAGCGGTCGTCGACGACCGGCAGCCAGCGCCATTTGTCGAAGGTGGTGCAGGGGTGAGAGATGCCGAGGCCGATCAGGTCGCCGACCGCCGGTCCGGCGTCCGCTTCCGCGAAGCGCAAGTAGGCGTGCTGGTCGTTCAGCGCCGTCAGTTTCCAGCTCTCGGGAACGGTCCGCGGCGCGCTGGCACCGGCAGTATGGTGGAACAGCGCCACGGGGAGATCGAGATCGTAGGAAATGTCGCGCTTGCCACAGGTCAGGATGGCCAGACCGGATTCGGGGCGCGATTGTACCATCGCCCAGACCTCGATCGCCGGGAGCAGGCTGGCCGTCAGATGCTGGCGCTCCTCGACCTTGTGCAGCAGGTTCATGTAGGAACCGTGGTCGTGCGTGACGTAGCATCCCGAGCGCAGTATGCCGCGCACCGGTTTCGAAAGTCGGGGCTTGAGGCCGTCGGTGACGAGGTCGAACAGCGCCGAGCCGCCCGCCGTCATCAGCACCTCGTCGTTGTCGAAGAATCCCGCCTTGTCGCACGCCTTCGCGGCATCGATTACGCGTTTCATCAACGCATCGACTTCACGGCGGTCGTGCCCCGAATCGCCGGAAGCGACACTGCCCTCGTAGCACTCGATACCACCGAGGCGCAAGGCGGGGCTGGCGTGGATCGCCGCCGCAACGGAGAGCGTTTCGTCCGGCGTACGGCAGCCGGTGCGCTTGCCCGCGATGCCGATTTCCAAGAGGCAGTCGAACACCGTTGCGCTTTTCCGTTTTTCGCGCCAAGCGTCGATCAACTTGATCTGGGCGACCGAGTCGACGAGGAACCACACGCGCAGTGCCGGGTACTCCTGCAGCAAGGCCGCCAGCCCGTCGAGATCGGCATCGCAGACGACCTGATTGGCGATCAATGCCCGGGTAACGCCGACCTCGGCACCCACGGCGAGTTGATAAACCGTGGCAAAGGAGATTCCCCAGGCGCCGGCGTCGAGTTGGCGGCGATAGAGCTCCGGCGACATCGTCGTCTTGCCGTGCGGGGCGATGTCGACACCGTGCTGACGGGCGAAGGCTTGCATCCAGTCAAGGTTGTGGCGCAGCGCCGAGTCGCGCAGCAGGGCGACTGGGAAGGGCAGGTCGCCGTTCAGGATGTTCCAGCTTCGCGCCCCGATCGCGTCGAGGCGACACGGCACTGCGGCTGGCGGGAAGCCCTTGTAGCGGCGGTCAAGAACGGTGATGGAGGCAAAGCTCATGATGGATGTCCTCGTGTAGCTGATACGGCAATGTCGTTGCGCAGGCAGGCCTTCCAGTGCCCCCGCGCGATCTCGGTCAGTGGCGGCACGGTTTCCGCGCATGCCGGTTGAGCGTACGGACAGCGAGTGCGGAAGACGCAGCCGGACGGCGGATTGGCGGGGCTGGGGATGTCGCCGGTCAGCAGCGGGCGATCATCGAGGCGCTGCGCCGGGTCGGGGATCGGCGACGCGGCGAGCAGCGCCTGCGTGTAGGGGTGGCGCGGGCGATGGTAGAGCGTTTCGGTCGGGGCGATCTCCATGATCTTGCCGAGGTACAGCACGATCACGCGGTCGCAGAGGAACTCGACGACGTCGAGGTCGTGCGAGATGAACAGCATGGTCAGGCCGAAGCGGTCCTTGAGGTCGCAGAGCAGGTTGACCACCTGCGCCTGGATCGAGACGTCGAGGGCGGAGAGTGGCTCGTCGGCGACGATGAAGCTCGGTTCGACGGCCAGCGCGCGAGCGACGCCGATGCGCTGGCGCTGCCCGCCGGAGAATTCGTGCGGATAGCGGTCGGCGTACTCGGGGCGCAGGCCGACGAGGTCGAGGAGTTCGGCGATGCGCGCCTGGCGCGCTCCCTTGCCCTTGGCCAGTCCATGCGTGTCGAGCGCTTCGCCGAGAATCTGACGGATGCGCATGCGCGGGTTGAGGCTGGCGTAGGGATCCTGGAATATGATCTGCATGCGCGAGCGCAATGGGCGCATCTGGTGCTGCGAAATGCGCGCGATGTCGCGCCCCTCGAAGCTGATTTCGCCGGCAGTCGGATCGAGCAGGCGGATCAGCATACGGCCGATGGTGCTCTTGCCCGAGCCGGATTCGCCGACGAGGCCGAGCGTTTCGCCCTCTCGGATGACGAAGTCGACGCCATCGACAGCGCGGACGGGGTGCGGGCCGGAGCCGAAATACTTGCGCAGGCCGTTGACCTCGATCAATGGTTTAGCGTTGTCGTTCATGCCAGCGTTCGATCAGAGTGGAAACATTTGATACTCCGTCATCCCGGCGAAGGCCGGGATCCAGAGGTGCACTACTGGATTCCGGGTCAAGCCCGGAATGACGGGTCTGGTTGGGGGCCTCTTCCTTGACGCGGATGCAGCGCGCCTGCCGGTCCGCGCCGAGCGCGGCCAGCGGTGGCATGGCAGCGTCGCATTCGGCCACATGCAGCGGGCAGCGCGGCGCGAAGGCGCAGCCGGGCGGCGGGTCGAACGGGCTGCATACCTGGCCGCTGATCGCCGTCAGGCGCGGTCGCGTCTTTCCAGCCGCCCCGCGCACGGCCATGCCCGGCAGGCAGGCCAGCAGCCCGCGCGTGTAGGGGTGCCGTGGCGCGGAAAACAGCGGGCCGACCGCGGCCGTCTCGACGATGCGTCCGGCGTACATCACGGTGACCTGATCGGCGTACTGCGCGACAACACCCAGGTTGTGCGTGATGAAGAGCACGCTCATGCCGGTTTCCTTCTGCAGTCGCTGGATCAGCGCGAGGATCTGCGCCTGGATGGTGACGTCGAGCGCGGTGGTCGGCTCGTCGGCGATCAGCAGCGTCGGGTTGCAGGCCATGGCCAGGGCAATCATCACGCGCTGGCGCATGCCGCCCGAGAGTTGGTGCGGGTATTCGCGCACGCGGCGCTCGGCGGCCGGAATCTCGACGAGGTCGAGCATCTTCCTGGCATGCTGCAGCGCCTGGCGGTGATCCATGCCGAGGTGCAGACGGGCCGATTCGGCGATCTGCTCGCCGACGGTGAGCACCGGGTTGAGGCTGGTCATCGGTTCCTGGAAGATCATCGCCAGTTCGTTGCCGCGCAGGCGACGCTTGTCGGTTTCGGCGAGTGAAAGCAGGTCGACGCGCTGCCCGTCGCGGCGGACGAACCACGCCTCGCCGCCGACGAGGGCCTGCGAGCCCTTGGCGTGCAGGCCCATCAGACCGAGGCTGGTGACCGACTTGCCGGAGCCGGATTCACCGACCAGTGCCAGGGTGCCGCCGGACGGGATGTCGAACGAGACGTCGGCGACGCTGGTGACGCGCCCGCGATCGGTCATGAACGAGGTCGACAGGCCGCGCACGGAAAGCCGGGGAGTGAGGGGCGTACTCATGCGGATTTCCTCAGCTTCGGGTCGAGCAGGTCGCGCACGCCGTCGCCGACGATCTGCAGCGACAGCGCGGTCAGGATGATGGCGATGCCGGGGAAGACGATGGTCCAGAAGGCTCGGTCGGCGTACTGCAGGCTGGAGGCGATCATCGTGCCCCAGGTCGGGATCTCCGGCGGCACGCCGACGCCGAGGAACGACAACCCGGCTTCGGCAAGGATCGCGTAGGCGAAGATGAAGGTCAGCTGCACCAGCACCGGCGACATCAGGTTCGGCAGGATGTGCGCGTAGAGGATGCGTGGTGTCGACACGCCGAGCGCGCGGGCGGCGTCGACGAACAGCAATTCGCGGATCACCAGCGTCGAGGCGCGCACCACGCGGGCGACGCGCGGCGTGTAGACGATGGCCAGAGCCAGCACGACGTTCCACAGCGACGCGCCGAGGATCGACACCAGCGAGATGCCGAGCAGGATGTCGGGGAAGGACATCATGGCGTCGATGACGCGCATGATCGGCGCGTCGAGCTTGCGGAAAAAGCCGGCCAGCAGCCCGAGCGCGGTGCCGGCGATGACGCTGAACAGCGCGGTGGCAATGCCGATCATGATCGAGTAGCGGCCGCCATGCACGATGCGAATGGCCATGTCACGCCCGAGTTCGTCGGTACCGGCCCAGTGTTCTGCCGACGGTGCCTTGAGACGGTCCATCACGGCGATGGCGTTGGGATCGACGCTGGAGATCATCGGGAAGAAGACGGCCAGCGCGGTGACGGCGAGCAGCAACAGCGCGGCGATGAGCACGATGCGCCGCGCGAACAGGCGCTTCAGGACGTAGGTCAGTTGGTCCATGGCGTCCTCACACCCGGATGCGCGGATCGACGATCATGTAGATCAGGTCGATCGCCAGATTGATCAGGACGTAGATGGCGGCGATTACCAGCAGCGTGCCCTGAATGACCGGGTAGTCGCGGCGCAATACCGCGCGCACGACGAGATTGCCGACGCCGGGCAGGTTGAACACCGTCTCGGTGACCACCGCGCCGCCGATCATCAGCGCCAGCGTCAGGCCGACGACGGTGACGATCGGCACCAGCGCGTTGCGCAGCACGTGCTTGAGGATCACCACGCGTTCGCTGAGCCCTTTCGAGCGGGCGGTGCGCACGTAGTCCTCGCTGAGGATGTCCAGTACCGAGGCGCGGGTGAAGCGGATGATCAGTGCCGAGTTGAGCACACCGAGCACGGTGGCCGGCAACACCAGGTGGTGCAGCCGCTCGATGAGCGGTACGCCGGGGTTGCCGTAGCCCGAAGCCGGGAACCAGCCGAGCCACACCGCGAAGATCTGGATCAGTATCAGCCCCATCCAGAAGCTCGGCACGCTGGCGCCGAGCATGGCGATGGCGCTGAAGATCTGGTCGACCAGTCGGCCGCGCCAGACGGCGGCGATCAGGCCGCAGGGGATGCCGATCAGCGCGGCGATGGCCACCGCGAAGGTGGCGAGGAAGAAGGTCGGCTCGGCGCGTTCGGCGAGCGCCTGCGTCACGGGACGCTGCAGGAAGATCGACTGGCCGAGGTTGCCCTGGGCGACTTCCTTGATCCAGTAGCCGAACTGGGTCAGCAGCGGCTTGTCGAGGCCGTACTGGACGCGCGCCTGGGCGATGTCCTCGGCGGTGGCCTGGTCGCCGAGCAGCAGCGCGATCGGGTCGCCGGAGGCCAGCCGGGTGAGGGCGAAGACCATCACCGCGACCAGGATCAGGACGGCCAGCGTCCCGCCCAGGCGGGCAAGTATGAAGCGGAGCATTGGAGGTTCCTTGTTAATCCGCTCGCTGCAAGAGTGCCGTCATTCCGGCGCAAGCCGGAATCCAGAATTTCGGAGCGCGGTCTGGATCCCGGCTTGCGCCGGGATGACGGAGTCAATGCGGTTTTCGGCGATTACTTCCCGGCGACCGAGGTATTCCAGAAGAACGGCCAGGCCGACGGCGTGTAGCCCTGCAGACGCTGGGCGCGGGCCGACAGGCTGTTGAATTTGCCGACGTTGATGTACGGCACTTCGTCATACACGACCTGCTGCACCTTGCCCCACAGCGCGCCGCGCTTGGCCGGGTCCATCTCCTGGTTGAAGGCGGCGAGCGCGGCCTGCTTGGCCGGGCTGCTCCACCATCCCGGAGCGCCTTCGCTCAACTGCGGCGGCGAGAGCATCGGTTCGGGGAACTGGCCGGAGTGCGTAACGTAGATGTCCCACAGCTTCGGATCGTTGCGGCGTTGCACCAGCGTCGCCCAGTCGACGATCTGCAACTCGGGCTTGATGCCGGCGCGCTTCAACTGCTCGGCCATCACCAACGCCATGTTGTAGTGGAACTCGTACTGGCGGCTGGCCAGGATGCGCACCGGCTGGCCGTTGTAGCCGGCCTTGGTGGCCATCTCCTTGGCGACCGCGGGATTGCGCTGGTTGTACTTGTCAGCGCCGGCCGTCGAATAGAGCGCCGTGCCCTGCGGGAAGTGGTTCGGCTCGATCTTGAAGAAGCGCGTGTCGCCGAAGGCGGCGGCCATCATCTCGCCCGGGCCGAAGGCGATCTGCACGGCCTGGCGCAGCGCCTGCGAGGAGAGCACGCCCTCCTTGGTGTTGAACACCAGGTAGGGGAAGCCGAAGGACTGGGTCATGATCGGCACGACCGCGTTGCCGGCCTTCTCCAGCCGACCGATCGATTCGACCGGCAGCAGGTCGGCGTAGTCGAACTGGCCGGAGAGCGTGCCTTCGACGCGGGTGTTGGCGCTCGGTACCGGCACGAAGCGCAACTCCTCGATCAGCGCCTCACGCTTGCCGGCGTAGCCGGAGGCGGGTTCCTTGCGCGAGGCGTAGCCGTCGAAACGCGTGAGAAGCGTGTATTGGTCGGGGCGGCGCTCCTTGAACTTGTAGGGGCCGGTGCCGATGAAATCCTTCAGTTGCGGCGCGATGGATTCCTTGGCCATGATGGCCGCCATGCCGGTGGGAAGTGCGAGCTGCGAAAGCAGCGGGGCGTACGGGGTCTTCAGTTTCAGTTCCACCGTGTAGGCGTCCTTGGCCTCGATCGACGCCACTTCCTTGGCGACGGCCTTGCCGCGCGGGGAGACTTCCATCCAGCGTTGCAGCGACGCCACCACGTCGTCCGCAACCATCTCGCGGCCGGTGTGGAACTTGACGCCCTTGCGCAGGGCGATGGTGTGCGTCAGGCCGTCCTTGGATGCCTTGGGCAGGCCGTCGGCCAGCATCGGCACCACGTTCCACTTCGCGTCGAAGGTGTACAGTGGTTCATAAACGTGCTGCATGATGGTGCCGACCAGATCGGCCGTCGTACCCATCGGATCCAGGGTCTGGGGTTCGGCGATCATGGCCAGGTTGGCGGCGGAGGGTGCGGCGGTGGCGGAGAGTGGCCCGAAGGGCAGGGCCAGGGCGGTCAGCGAGAGAACACGGCTGAGGAATTTGCGGAGAAACAGGTGTGACATGGCTGGACTCCTGTGTGTAATAAAATTACACTTCGGATGCTAGATACGTTTATTATTGACGTCAATAGATTTCTTTCGTCATTTTGGAGAAAGTTTTTTACAAGGAGTTGTGTCATGCCCGTCGAAATGCTTGGTCAGTCTCCCGTCGCCTCGGATCGTCAGGCGCGCCCGTTTTCCCCGGCTACGCGTGCTGGTGACTTCGTGTTTGTTTCCGGCCAGGTGCCGGTCGATGAAAACGGCGAGGTGGTTCTCGGCGGGATCGAGGCCCAGACCCGCCAGGTGGTCAAAAACATCGAGAAGGTGCTGGCGCTGGCCGGATGCACGCTGGACGACGTGTGCAAGGTCGGCGTGTGGCTCGACGACGCGCGTGATTTCGGCAGCTTCAACCGCGTCTACATGGAATGCTTCGGTACGCATCGCCCGGCGCGCTCGACGGTCGAGTCACGCATGATGATCGACGTCAAGGTCGAGATGGACGTGATCGCCTACAAGCCAGCGGCATAAGCTCGCCGACCGGGTTCTGCCCGGCCGGCGTCACGGCGTTAGGACACGATCGGCGCAACCAGATTGCGCAGTAGCGCCACGACGCTCCAGCCGGCGATGGCGCTGGTCCTGGAGTAGATGTCGACGATGGCGTGAACCTCGTCGCCGATGACTTCGATCCGGTGGTCGTCGCCCTTGAAGCCGGGAACGCTGCGGATCGTGACGCGGGTGTCTTCCGCGCCCGCCGTGGCCAGCGCCGTCGCCACCGCCACATTCACCTTGGTTGGGAAGAGCGCGATGGCTTCCTTGGCGCTGCCGGAAAAAACGGTGGTGGTCTCGCTGTCGGTCAGCAGGGTTTCCTGGAATATCGGCGTGCCTTGCAGCGACGCCGGCCCCTTTTCGGTCGTGATGCTCGACTGGACGGCGCTCATCAACGCTGCCGTGCGCAGTACATCGAAGCCGCCGATAGCGCCCGAAGCCAGATGCACCCGGGTGCCGGTTTCGCGTGCCGTCCGGGCGATCTGCGCGTAAAACCGGGCATCGGCGAAGGCACCGATGGACAGGACGACCAAGCTGGCGCCGTGCCGCAGCACTTTTTCCGCGATGGCCTGCAGGGCAGACGGGGAGGCGGCTTCCAGTACGTAATCCGGGGACAGCGCCAGCAGTTCATCGATATTGCCGCATGCCTTGCAGCCGGCCTTGTCCGCCAGCGCTTCCGCCGACTCCCGCGTGCGGCTCGCGCAGCCGACGATCTCGTAGTCGTCGAGCAGGCCGTTGCGCCAAGCGTCGACGATGATGGCGCCGAGAAAGCCGCAGCCGACGATGCCCAGTTTCAGTTTTTCCATGCGTTTCCGTGATGAGGCCGGGAGATCGGGTGTTGTCATCCGGCGGTTTTGGCGGCGGTGCTGCATTCCAGAAGCCGGTTGTAGATCTGGTCCTTGTAGCCGAGTTTCTTTTTCTTCAGAACCTCGACTTCCTCACGCGTCGCTTGTACGGCGCCGGACTCGATGCTCTGGAGCTTACGGTCCATTTCCTTGTGCTTGTCGAGCAGGCTGGCGAACAGGCGGTCGCTGGTCTTGAGTTGGGAAATCAGGTCGGCGTATTCAGGAAACATGAGTCGGATCCTCCCGGAGAAAATCGTGGCCTAGGAACGTACTTTATTGCTGAACTCAGAGCGTATCCTCGTTTCGGGCAATCTGTCGATTGTCCAGTTCCAGTTCGTTGATCTTGCGAGTGATCGTGTTCCGGCCCATGCCCAGAAGACGGGCCGCGTGGCTGCGATTCCCGCCGGTGAATGCCAGAGCCCGGTCGATGGCGATGGCCTCGAAGCGGCGCACCAACTCGTCAAGCACCGGGGTCGTGCCTCCGGCAAGCAGGCGGTCGATCTCCCTGGCCAGCGGACGCATCCATTGGCTACGTGCGCCATTCGCGGCTGCGGGGTGTCTGGTCAGGGGCGGAGTCATCGATCGGCTGCCGTTGCGTCAGTCGCGGCGTCGGGTTGCTGCAGGACGCGCACGAGCCGGAGCCGGTGAATTCGGCCTCCGGGGAGTTTCCAGTCGATCGACTGCCCGGCCGCCAGCCCCAGCAGGGCGGAGCCGATCGGTGCGAGCACCGAAATCTTTCCCTCGGTCGGATCGGCTTCATCGGGATAGACCAGTTCGATCTCCCGTTGCACGCCGATGTTCTCGTCGAGGTAGATGCAACGCGAGTGCATGGTCACCACGTTCCGGGGCATACGTTCCGATGAGACGACAATCGCTCGGTCCAGTTCGTCGGACAGGTCGTGATCCCGCGCCAGTCCGCGCAGTTGCGTATAGTCAGCCAAAAGCACAACCAGCGGCGGCGGCTGGGCTGTATCGGAGAGGAGGAGGTTGTTTGCGTGAGTCATGCTGGTGCATGTTACGCAAGTGTTCCGGAATTTATTAGCCGTCGCTTGGGAATCAGAATGTATCTTATGAGGAACCAATTCCGGTATCGTGGCGTTATTTCCCTGCTTCGTTTTCCTGGTGTTGCTTATGGCCGATCTCAACCTGATGGCAGTCTTCGCCCGCGTGGTGGAGGCGGGCAGTTTTGCCGAGGCGGCGCGGCGCCTGTCGACGTCGCGTTCCGCGGTCAGCAAGGCGGTGGCGAGGTTGGAAAAGGAACTCGGCGCGCGTCTGCTCAACCGCACGACTCGCCACCTCAGCCTGACGGAAATCGGCGCGTCAGTCGCCGAGCATTGCAGCCGGATGGTGAGCGAGGCCGAACAGGTCGAACAACTGGCCGACAGCCTGACGGCCGAGCCGCGCGGGCTGCTGCGCGTCAGCGCGTCGGTGGCGTTTGGAACGCTGCACGTCGCCCCCGCACTGGCGGTGTTTCTCGCGCGTTTTCCGGAAATCCGGATCGACCTGACGATCACCGATCGCTGGATCGATCTGGCCGAGGACGGGTACGACGTCGCCATCCGCGTCACCGGCGAGCCGCCGCCGAACTGGGTCGCGCGAAAACTCGCGCCGGTGCGCCGGAAACTGTGCGCAACGCCGGGATACTTCGCGCAGCGCGGCGTTCCGCAATCGCCGGCCGATCTGGTGCGTCACAACTGCCTTGACTACACGCGCTCGGGTGAACAGGGGCGCTGGCTTTTCACCGGCCCCGAGGGCGAAGAAATCTCCGTCCCGGTCAACGGCCCGCTGCACGTGGACGACGACGAGGCGCTGTCGCAAGCGGTGCTCGGTGGCCTCGGTCTCGGGCTGCTGCCGACCTTCATCATCGGCAAGGAACTGCAGCGCGGGACGTTGCAGGCGGTGTTGTCCGAATACATCCCGGTCGAGCGGCATGTGTACGCGATGTACCTCCCGACGCGCCACCTGCCGAGCAAGGTGCGGGTGTTCATCGATTTCCTGGTTGCCCATGTCGGCAGCGAACCGTATTGGGATCGCGAGGGGGCGTTCAGTGTGGAGGAGGTTTTTTCGTCAGGAGAAGGGGGCTGATCGCTGCCGACGAGGCGCGTTTTGCGGCGTCAGGTCGCCAGATCCCCGTAAAGGCTGTGTTCGCGCCCGACAGCGCTCCCGGCCTTGCGGCTGCCGATCCGTTTGACCGAGTTGCCGACGAAAAGCCGGCCGCTCAACAGCAGGTGGCAGAAGGGTGCATCCGGCGACGCGATACGGCGTAGCAGCAGGCGCAAGGCCTCGGCGCCGAGCTCGTCACGCGGTACGTGCACGGCGGTGAGTGGGATGTCGTGTGTTTCCGCGAGATTGAACCCGTCCATGCTCATGACCGAAATGTCGCCTGGGATGCTTAGCCCGCGCTCGAGCAGGTCGGCGATCGCGCCCGAGGCCATGAAGTCGCCGCCGGCGAGAATGGCCGTCGGATAATCCTCGCGATCGAGTTTGGCGAGGTGTGCGGCGATTGCCTGGCGCGCTTCCTCGGCGGCGAAGCCGGCGGTGGTGACGAGATGCCGGCTGTCGTCGAAGGCGATGTTGTGCGCCGCGAAAGCTTCGCGGGCGCCGGCGAGGCGGCGCTCCATGGTCGCCCGGCGCAGGCACATCAGCGCCAGGATGTCGCGGTGGCCGTGTTCGATCAGATACTTCGCCGAATAGCGTCCGACGAGCTGGTGATCGGGCGAGACGGCGTCCAGGCGCATGCTGTCGGAATCGCAGTTGATCAGCACGCAGGGCTTGCCGATGTCGGCGGCGAGCGCATGCACGTGCGGGTCGTCGATGCCGATGATGAGCGCCGCGTCGCATGCCGGATTGCCCAGCTTGCCCAGGAACAGGGGGACGTCCGCATCGTTTTCCTCCAGGGCACAATAGGTCAGGTGGACGTCGCTGTTTTCCACCGCATCGCGGATGCCCTGGACGACCTTGTAGTAGAAGATGTCCGCGCGCAGGTCGAAGGCCCGCTTCGGCGCGAAGACCGTGACGTTGCTGAACAGCATGCGTCCGCCAGTGAGATTGTTCAGCACGCCGTGCGTGCGGGCGCATTGGAGCACCTTCTGCCGGATCGCGGCGCTGGTATTTGCCTTGCCGGCGAGTACCCGTGAGACGGTGCTGATGGAGACGCCGGTCTGCCGCGCTATTTCACCGATCTTGAGTTTCCCGCCCATGGCTGATCTTCCGGCTCGTTATGAAAAAATTTCCACAGACAATTATCCGCTGTAATTCAATGAATTGGATTTGTAGTACGGGGTTTTTTCAAGGTTTTGTGAAAATATTTGCGGAGTATTTCGTTGATTCGAGGGGAGGCCCGGTGTTTACTGCGTTTCCTCGGGACCGGGCCTGAAAAAAGCGGTGCGCCAACAAGAATTCATACGCTCCGATTCCGGCGAGGTCTTGCAGAGCAGGGTTCATTCGACAAATCAGGAGGACGACATGAAATTGAAGTATCTGGGTCTGGCAATCGCACTGGGCATGGCTGCCCATTCCGTTGGCGCCGTCGAGAAGATGCGCCTTGGTCACGGCTTGCCGGAAGATCACGCGGTGCACAAGGCCGTGGTGAAATTCGCCGATCTCGTCAAGGAGCGCTCCAACGGCGATATCGAGATCAAGGTGTTCGCCAACGGCGTACTGGGCAATGAACGCGAGATGCTCGAGCAGGTGCAGAACGGCGTGCTGGAAATCACCAAGGCCAGCGCCTCGCCGCTGGAAACCTTCTCGCCGGATTACAAGGTATTCAACCTGCCGTTCGTCTTCCGTGACCGCGCACACTATTTCAACGTGCTGACCAGCCCGGTCGGCGAGTCGATCCTCGCCTCGTCGAAGAAGAGCGGCTTCATCGGTCTGGCTTACTACGATTCCGGCGCCCGCAGCTTCTACGGCAAGAAGCCGGTCAACACGCCGGAGGACCTGAAGGGCTTGAAGATCCGCGTGCAGCAGAGCCCGACGACGATCAAGATGATTCAGGCGATCGGCGCGACGCCGACCCCGATGGCATGGGGCGAAGTCTATCCGGCGCTGCAGACCGGTGTTGTCGATGGTGCCGAGAACAACGTCACTGCGCTGACCAACGGTCGCCACGGCGAAGTATGCAAGTTCTATTCGGAAACCGAGCACCAGATCGTCCCGGACGTGCTGGTGATGTCCGCCGCCCGCTGGGATTCGCTGAAGAAGCCGCAGCAGGAGATCATCAAGAAGGCCGCGCTCGATTCGTTCGAGTATCAGAAGACGCTGTGGGGCGCCTTCGAGAAGGTCGAGCGCGAGAAGTCGCTGGCGATGGGCGTGAAGTTCAACACCCCGGACAAGAAGGCTTTCGTCGCCAAGGTCAAGCCGATGATGGACCAGGAGCGCAAGAATCCGGCCATCGCCAAGCTGCTCGACGGCATCGCCGCCGTCAAGTAATTCCCTGTTTTCCGACGTAACCGACCTTTCACGTCAGGAGCCACGGAAGAGCCCGTCACCCCGGCGAAGGCCGGGGTCCAGTATGTAGATGTTTCTGGATTCCGGCATTCGCCGGAATGACGAGTCTCTGTCGATTCAGTGGTTCCTCGGGGAGAGTCGCTCCGGGATCACCCATGAATGCCCTTTTCCGCCTGAAGCAGCCGGTCGACCGCTTGCTTGAGACGACGCTCGTCGGTCTCTTCTTTGTCCTTTTTTCCTGCGTGATCATCCAGGTGTTCACGCGCTATGTGCTCAACGATCCATCGATTTTCACCGAGGAAACGTCGCGCCTGGCGATCATCTGGCTGAGCCTGCTCGGCACCGCCTATGCCTGCGGCCGGCTGGAGCACATGGCCTACACGATGTTTCCCGAGAAGCTCAAGGACGGCGCGCTGCTGACGCACATGCGCACGGTCGCCCTCATCGTCCTGTTCTTCGCCGTAACGGTGATGTGCTACGGCGGCGGCCGGCTGGTGATGCGCGCGCTGCAGTTCAATCAGCGCTCGGCGACGCTTGCCCTGCCGATGGGCTACATCTACCTGTGCATTCCGATCAGCGGCCTGCTGATCGTCTTCTACCAGCTGCTGATCCTCAAGAAGCCGCAGCAGTTCCGCGCGGCCGACGAGGTGGAAGTGGCGCTGGAACACGTTGCCGAGGAGAAGCGCAAGCTGGCCTCCGGCGAGGAGAAATAGCCATGCTCGAACTGACCATCCTCGGCGTGGTATTCACGGTCCTGCTCTTCTTCGGTGTGCCGGTGAGCTTCTGCATCGGTATCGCCACGCTGCTCGCGCTGTTCAACGTCACGCCGGACATTTCAACGGCCTTCGTCATCTCGGCGCAGCGCATGACCTCCAGCCTCGACAGCTTCACGCTGGTGGCCATCCCGCTGTTCATTCTGGCCGGCAGCATGATGAATACGGGCGGTATCGCCCTGCGCCTGATCGACTTCGCCAAGGTCATCGTCGGCTGGCTGCCCGGTTCGCTGGCGCACATCTCCTGCGTGGCGAATGCGCTGTTCGGGGCGATTTCCGGGTCCGCCGTCGCCTCGGCCGCTGCCGTCGGTTCGACGCTGTCGCCGCTGCAGCGCAAGGAAAAGTACGACATGCCGTTCTGCGCGGCGGTCAATGTGGCGTCGTCGCCTTGCGGGTTGCTGATTCCACCTTCGGGCGCGTTGATCGTCTACTCGCTGATCTCGGGCGGGACGCCGGTCGATGTGCTGTTCGTCGCCGGCTACGTGCCCGGCCTGCTGATGATGATCGCGGTGATGGCCTGGGTGGCGTGGAAGGCACGCGGCGGCTTCCTGCCGACCACCGTGCATCGGTATTCGGTCGGCGAATCGCTGCGCATCGCATTGCGCGCCATTCCCGCGCTGCTGCTGGTCGTGATCATCATGGGCGGGATCGTCGCCGGGGTGTTTACCGCGACCGAAGCCGCCGGCGTCGCCGCGCTCTACACCTTCATCCTCGGCCGGTTCTTCTACCGGAGCCTGTCCTGGAAGGGGCTGGTGAAGGCTACGCTCGACGCGTCGGTCGGCACGGCGGTGGTGATGCTGATGGTCGGCGTGTCGATGACCATGTCCTGGCTGCTGGCCAGCACCGGGTCGGCGAAGATGCTCGCCGAAGCGATCATTGCCTTCTCCGACAACCCCTACGTGCTGATGATGCTGTTCAACGTGCTGCTGCTTCTGCTCGGCACCTTCCTCGACATCACGCCGGGCCTCTTGATCTTCACCCCGATCTTCCTGCCGGTGGCGATGAAGCTCGGCATCTCGCCGGTGCACTTCGGGATCATCATCACCTTCAACCTGTGCATCGGCATCGCCACGCCGCCGGTCGGCAGCACCCTGTTCGTCGCCGCCCGCGTCTCGCAGGTGTCGCTGAGCCTGCTCACCCGGCCCCTGTTGCCGATGTTCGCGCTGCAGATCATCGCGCTGTTCCTGGTGACCTACATCCCGGAACTGTCGCTCTGGTTGCCCAAACTGATTCTTGGAAAGGCCGGTTGACGCTCGCCGGAATTCCTCTCCCGTAGTTCAGCCGCACGCCTCTGAATGCCCCGGATTCCAAAGGGGCAGGGGCGCGGCACGATTGAAGACTTGCCCAAGGAGATTGCCATGTCCATGTCCCGCAACCCGTTTTTCTCCCTGATCGCCAACGAAGGCAACCGTCTCGCGTTCCTCGGCGACGCCGCGCACGTCGTCCGTGTCTTCGTTCTCGAAGAGGATCTGATCCGCGTCATGCTGCTGCCGGGCGGCGATCTGCGTTTTCCGCGTACCTGGGCGATTGCGCCCGGGCAGGGCGACGTTCCGGCCGAAGGGCGCGACCGGCTCGATCTGTCTGGTTTCTCACTTCCGGCGTACGGGTTTGAAGAGAAACCGGAAGAATTCGTGATCTCGACACAGCGGGTGCGGCTGACGATCCGCCGCGAAGGCTTCCTGTGCCGCTGGGAGATGAAGAACGGCGACGGGAGATCCGGCGACGGCTGGCAGGTGGTCGCCGCCGACCGCACGACGCAGGCCTACAACTTCGGCTGGTGGGACGACAAGGTCTACCACTACCTGAAGCGAGAACGTGACGAGATGTATTTCGGCATCGGCGAACGGGCCGGCGACGCCAATCGCATGGGTCAGAGCTACCGCCTGTGCAATGTCGATCCGATGGGCTACAGCGCGCGCACGACCGATCCGCTGTACAAGCACATCCCGTTCTACCTGACCTGGAAGCAGGAAAGCAAATTGGCCTTCGGCCTGTTCTACGACACGCTGTCCGACTGCTCCTTCGACATGGGCAAGGAACTGGACAACTACCACGGCCACTACCGCTACTTCAAAGCCGACCACGGTGACCTCGACTACTACTTCTTCGCGGGCGGGACGGTGACCGAGGTCACGCGGCGCTTCACCTGGCTGACCGGTCGGCCTGCGTTTACACCGAAGTGGGGCCTTGGCTATTCCGGTTCGACGATGTCCTACACCGATGCGCCCGACGCCCAGGTGCGCATGGCCGAGTTCATCGACGGCTGCCGTCAGCACGACATCCTCTGCGATTCGTTCCACCTGTCGTCCGGCTACACCTCGATCGGGCCGAAGCGCTACGTGTTCAACTGGAACCGCGAGAAATTCCCCGACCCGGCCGGGTTCGTGCAGAGCTACCTGGATAACGGCGTGAAACTGTGCGCCAACATCAAGCCCTGCCTGCTGCACGACCATCCGCGTTATGCGGAAGCCGAGGCCGCCGGGCTGTTCATCAAGGACCCCGACGGCAGCCCGACGCGCGTCCAGTTCTGGGACGAGACCGGGGCCTACCTCGACTTCACCAAGCCGGCGACCTACGCTTGGTGGAAGGCACGCGTCACCGACGCGCTGCTCGATTACGGCATCGCCTCGACCTGGAACGACAACAACGAGTTCGAAGTGTGGAGCGACAAGCCGCTGGTCGATGGCTTCGGCCAACCCCGCCGTGCCTGCGAAGCCAAACCGCTGCACACCCTGCTGATGATCAAGGCCTCGCGCGAGGCGCAGGCCGCGCACGCGCCGGACAAGCGCCCGTTCCTGATCTCGCGCTCCGGCGCCGCCGGCATGCAGCGCTACGTGCAGACCTGGTCGGGCGACAACTACACCTCGTGGGAAACGCTGCGCTATAACATCCGCATGGGTCTGGGCCTCGCGCTGTGCGGCGTGTCCAACACCGGTCACGACATCGGCGGCTTCTCCGGGCCGAAGCCCGATCCGGAACTGTTCCTGCGCTGGGTGCAGCACGGTGTGTTCCTGCCGCGTTTTTCGATCCACTCGTGGAACGA
Organism: Propionivibrio pelophilus DSM 12018; assembly: GCF_059569095.1. NCBI lineage: Bacteria > Pseudomonadati > Pseudomonadota > Betaproteobacteria > Rhodocyclales > Rhodocyclaceae > Propionivibrio > Propionivibrio pelophilus. The sequence goes on from NZ_JCANUT010000038.1 coordinate 30,607, forward strand.
CGACGGCACGGCCAACGAGCCGTGGATGTACCCGGAGATCACTCCCTACGTGCGCGAACTGATCAAGTTCCGCTATCGCCTGATTCCGTACCTGTACGACCTGCTGTGGCGCTACCACGATCACTTTGAACCGATGATGCGCCCGACCTTCCACGATTTTCCGGACGATCCGCGCTGCTTCGCCGAAAATGACGACATGCTGATCGGCAGCAAGCTGCTCGTCGCCTCGGTGGTTGAGGCCGGCCAGCGGGCGCGCCCGGTCTATCTGCCCCAAGGCGCCAACTGGTACGACTACTGGAGTGGCGAGCATTTCGCCGGCGGGCAGGAGATTGTCCTGCCGGCGCCGTGGGACCGGCCGCCGCTGCTAGTGCGCGAAGGCTCGATCCTGCCGTTGAACCTTGCCGAACAGCACTTCGCGCAACCGGCTGACGAGAGGGGCTTCGTGGCGTTCCCGCACAAGGGCGAGGGCGTGATCGAGGATACGTTCTTCGAAGATGACGGCGAAAGCCTGGCGTACCTTGGGGACGGGCGCGGCGAATGGCGGATTCGGCTGGTTGTCGGCGCGGACGAATTGGCGCTGGATCTCGCTGGGTCGGGCTGCGCTGTCGCGCCGGCCGATGGGGTGGCGATTCTTCTGCCACGGCAGGAAACGCGACCCGTGCGTGCGACGGCGGGACGGATTGTCGGCGATTTCGTCAGCGGCGAATGGCGCGAGGTGCGGCTGGTTCCCTGATCGCTCTGGTTAGACCACCCACGCCGCCCAGAGCGTCAGGGTGAGCATCGAGGCGAGGGTCGTCGCGGAAATGAGCCAGGCGACACTCTTGCCGTCGCCGCCCATGCGCATCGCCAGGATGTACGCCGAGGAGGCGGTCGGCAGGGCGGAGAACAGCACGACGACCTTGTAGTACAGGCCGGACAAGCCCAGCCGCGGGCCGACGAAGGCGGCGATCGCCGGCAGGAGCAGCAGCTTGACCACGGTCAACCAGCCTGAAAACGCCTTGAGTCCGGCGGTGCCTTCCAGGCGCAGTGCGGCACCAACGGCGAGCAAGCCGAGGGCGATCGACGCGTCGGCCAGCCGGCCGAGAAAAATCTGCGCCGGTTTGGGTGTCACGACACCAGAGAGATTGAGTGCGAAGCCGAGCGCGGTGGCCCAGATCAGCGGATTGCGCGCGATCTCCCACAGCAGCCCGCGCTGTCCGTGCCGCGCCAGCATGCCGACGGAAACCAGGTTAACCACCGGGACGGCCGCGCCGATGATGATTCCCATCGCGGCGACGCCCGGTGCGCCGAAGAGCATGCTGACCACGGCCAGTCCGATGTAGGAGTTGAAGCGGAAGGCGCACTGGTATAGCGAGGCGTAGGTCAGCGACGGAATCCGGGTAAAAGGCTTGGGCAGCAGTCCCAGCACCATGCCGCAGGCGATGACGGTGAACGCCGTGCCGACGAGCGGCAGGGCGGCGGCAAGGTCGATGTGCGTCTTGACCAGCGCGTTGATCAGCAGCGCCGGGAAGAGGATGAAATAGACCAGTTTCTCGACGCCGCTCCAGAAATGGTCGCCGAGATGCATCCAGCGGCGGATGGCGGCGCCGAGCAGGATCAGGGAAAAGTCCGGGAGCAGCAGGAGTGCGGTGTTCATGGCGGGATGGTAACGGGTTCGCCCGACATTCGGTGAATACACGCGAAATGCAGGCAAAAAAATGCCGGGCAGGTGCCCGGCAAACAGGAGGAGAGCAGAAATTACTTGAGTACGCCGCCGGCCTTCAGAATCGCCTTCAGCTTTTCCAGCGTTGCCGCATCGGGCGGCGTCGCGGGGGCGAGCACGGCGGTGGAAATGTCCAGGCCGGACAGGCGGATCGCTTCCTTGATGCAGCCGGTGAACGGGACATCGATCGCGTACATCCGCGACAGGATTGCCAGACGGGTGAGTTGGGTCTGCGCCGTGGCGAAGTCCTTTTCGAGGAATGCCCTGTAGATGCCGCAGGTGATGTCCGGCGCGAAGTTCGAGGTGGCCGGGATGACCCCGTCGCCGCCGATCATCAGCGTGTCGAGCACGTATTCGTCGAAGCCGCTGAAGATCATGAAGTCGGGGCGGGCGCCCTTGACTTCGAACACCAGGCGGCGGATGTGGCTCATGCAGTCCACGGTGTCCTTGATGCCGGCGATGTTCGGGCAATCCTTGGCCAGACGGGCGACTACCTCGACCGAGAGATCCTGCCCGGTGAGGATCGGGAAGTTGTAGAGCAGCACCGGCAACGGTGAATTCTCGGCGATCTGCCGGTAGTGCTGGTAGATGCGCTCATCACTGAGCTTGGCGTAGTAGGGATTGACCACCATCACCGCGTCGGCGCCGATACTGCCGGCGTGCTTGCTCAGGTCGATGACCTCCTGCGTCGAGCAGGAGGCGGTGCCGATGATTACCGGCTTCTTGCCGGCAACACGCTTGACGCAGAACTCGGCGATGGTCTTGCGGCTTTCATGCGGCAGCGAAGCGAACTCGCCGGCGCTGCCGAGGAACAGGAAGCCATTGACGTCGGAGGCAAGAATCCGGTCGATCAGCCGGCCCATGCCCTCCGGATCGAATTGCGCCTGGGCGTTGAAGATGGTGGGAACCGGCGGAATGACACCTTTGAGCACTAAGGACATGACACACCTTTCTTGGAAAATTCCATATATGGAAATATAATCCCGAATATGGAAATAGTGTAGCGGGGCGAATTTTCGCTGACAAGAGATGAATGCACCGACAGAACAAAAATCCGTGGCGCCGGCGCTGACCAAGGGCTTCGCCATTCTCGACCTGATTGCCCGGGAGCCGGGGCTGGGCTTTGCGGCGATCCGCGACAGGCTGGGTTTGCCGAACAGCAGCTGCCATCACCTGATTACCACCTTGTGCCAAGTCGGCGTGCTGGTGCAGCGCGCGGATCGTGGCTACGTGCTCGGGCTGCGCCTGTTCGAGCTCGGGGCGATGGCCGCCAACCAACGGCAACTGCACGATCTGGCGCTGCCGATGCTCAAGCAGTTGGCGCAGGAGATTCAGCTCACCTGCCACCTGGGGGTCATGGAGGGCGCGGAGGCGGTGTATCTGCTCAAGGTCGAGGGCAGTCGCGAGATCCGCGTCAATACCTGGGTCGGCAAACGGCTCTCGCTGCACAGCTCGTCGCTCGGCAAGGTGCTGCTGGCCGGGCTGCCGGAGGACGAGCTGCAAGGCATCCTCGCGCAAGTGACGTGGGAGGCGAAAACGCCGCGTTCGATCGTCGACCCCGTCGAGTTCTGCCGTCAGTTGCAGGTTGTGCGCGAACGCGGCTGGGCGCTCGACGACGAGGAAGATCTGGTCAACATCCGTTGCGTGGCTGCGCCGGTACGCGACATGCGGGGGCATGTTGTCGCGGCGATCAGCGCCGTCGGTACCGTCCTCGACATCACCCCGGAGAGAATCGACGAACTTGCCGCCACGCTATGTGGAACGGCGCGGGAGATTTCGCAGCATCTCGGCCATTCTGCTGCCTGATCCGAAAATTTTTTTACAGCAATGCCGTGTCCCTATTGACTTGCTCGTTTTTTACATGATACATATTACCTATGGACGCAGTGCTCGCTTCTCCCCGTACAACATTTCAACGCCAGGTGCTTGATCGGCTGGGGCTGGATATCTGCTCTGGCCGTTATGCGCCGGGGCAGATTCTTCCCTCCGAGAACGAGTTGTGTGAACGCTTTGCCTTCAGCCGGATCGTCATCCGCGAGGCGGTGAAATCGCTGGCGGCGAAAGGAATGCTCGAAGTGCGTCGCAAGGTGGGTACGCTCGTTCTCGATCCCGCTGATTGGAATCTCTTCGATCCGGACATCATCGCCTGGCGCAGCCGAACCGTTGGCATCGATCGCCGGATGTCGAACGACCTGATGGAATTGCGTCGTATCGTCGAGCCTCCGGCGGCTCGCCTCGCGGCAGTGCGGGCAACGGAAGAAGACCGCGCGGCGATTCGGGCGGCCTTCGAGGGGATGCGTCGGGCCGTCGCCGGTGAAGGCGACTACGTCGCCGCCGACCTGGCGTTTCACGCGGCGATTCTCGATGCGTGCGGCAACCAGTTCGTCCGGCAGATGCAGAACGCCGTGTCAGCGATCCTGCGCACCGGTTTCGAAATCATTTCGCTCAAGCCGGGCGGGCCGGCGTATTCGTTGCCGATGCACGAGGGGTTGTGCCGGGCGATCGAGAACGGCGACGCCGAGGCGGCGGAACGCGCCGCGCTGTTGCTGATAAGTCAGGCGGAGGAGGATCTCGATGGCCGCCTCGCGAGCGATGAAACAAGTGAAGAAAAAAGCGGTTACGCCAAAGCGGCCGCTGTAACCAACTGATTCAAGGAGACATCATGGCAGGACTGTTTGATTTGACCGGGCGCACGGCGCTGATTACCGGTTCGGTGCGCGGCATCGGTTTTTCGCTGGCCGAAGGTCTGTGCGCAGCGGGGGCGACGGTGATCGTCAATGGCCGCAAGCAGGACGCCGTCGACGAGGCGGTCGGCAAGTTGCAGGCCAAAGGCTACAAGGCGCGCGGCGCGGTGTTCGACGTGGCCGACGAAGCGGCCGTGGTTGCAGCCTTCGCCGCATTCGACAAGGGCGGCGTCGAGATCGACATCCTGATCAACAACGCCGGCATCCAGTTCCGCAAGCCGATGGTCGATCTGGAACTGGCGGACTGGCAGCGCGTGCTCGACACCAACCTGACCGCTGCCTTCATCGTCGGCCGCGAAGCGGCCAAGCGGATGATCGCACGCGGGCGCGGCGGCAAGATCATCAACATCGCCTCGCTGGTCAGCGAAGCGGCGCGCGCCACGGTGGCGCCGTATACCGCGGCCAAAGGCGGCATCAAGATGCTGACGCGCTCGATGGCTGCCGAATGGGCCAAGTTCAACATCCAGGCCAACTCGATCGGCCCGGGCTACATCCTCACCGAAATGAACACGGCGCTGATCGAGAACGCCGAATTCGACGCCTGGGTCAAAGCGAGCAATCCGGCCGGCCGTTGGGGCAAGCCGGACGAGCTCGCCGGCACGGCGGTCTACCTGTCCTCCGAGGCCTCGAATTACGTCAACGGGCAGATCATCTACGTCGATGGCGGCTGGCTGTCCGTCCTTTAATACAGATTTCTTCAGGAGCAAACCATGGAAGCAAAAGCCTGCGTTCTTCATTCGGAAAAGGACTTGCGGATCGAGAACATGCCCGTCGCCGAGATGGGCGACGATCAGGTGCTGGTGAAGATCGGTGCCGGCGGCATCTGCGGCTCGGACCTGCACTACTACCTCGACGGCGGTTTCGGCGTCGTTCGCGTCAAGCAGCCGATCGTCCTCGGGCATGAAGTGGCCGGTACGGTTGAAGCCGTCGGCGCCAGGGTCACCAAGGTCAAGCCGGGCGACCGCATCGCGCTGAACCCGAGCCGTCCCTGCGGCAAGTGCAAGTTCTGCCAGACCGGCGAGCAGCAGCATTGCCTCGACATGTGGTTCTACGGCAGCGCTATGCGCATTCCGCACAGCCAGGGGGCGTTTCGTGAGCGTATCGTCGTCGGCGAATTCCAGTGCGAACCCGTCGGCGACACGGTGTCGCTCGGCGAGGCGGCCTGTTGCGAGCCGCTGTCCGTGGCGCTGCACGCCGTGCAGCAGGCTGGCTCGTTGACCGGTAAACGGGTACTCGTCACCGGCTCCGGCCCGATCGGCGCCCTGGTCGTGGCGGCCGCGCGTTATGCCGGTGCGCTCGAAGTCGTCGCTACCGACCTGCATGACGCGGCGCTAAAGAAAGCCACCGAGATGGGCGCGACGCGCACGATCAACGTGTCGCAGGCGCCGGGGTTGGCTGCCGAAGAGTTCACGGTGGACAAGGGCTACTTCGACGTCGCCATCGAGTGCACGGGCGCCGGGGTGGTGATCAAGGACGTCCTGCCGGTGCTGCGCCCGCGCGGTTCGCTGATCCAGGTCGGCGTCACCGGCGAGGTGGCGATTCCGATCAACGCCGTCGTCGGCAAGGAAATCCGCATCGTCGGCGCGTTCCGCTTCCATCAGGAATACGCACTGGCTGCCCGGCTGATCAAGGAAGGACGGATCAACGTCAAGCCGATCATCACCGCCACGCTGCCGTTCGAGCGCGCCGTTGAGGCCTTCGAGATGGCCGCCGACCGCCGTTCGCAGATGAAGGTTCAGCTGACTTTCTGATCGTCGAGAGGAAACGAATTGACCACACCGATTACCGACGTCAAGGTCATCCTCACCGCGCCGGAAGGCATCAACCTGGTGGTGGTGAAGGTGGAAACCAACCAGCCGGGCCTCTACGGCCTCGGTTGCGCCACCTTCGCGTATCGCCACGTGGCGGTGAAATGCCTCGTCGAGGAGTACCTCAAGCCGCTGCTGGTTGGCCGCGATGCCGAAGCCATCGAGGAAATTTGGCAGCTGATGCACCAGAACGCCTACTGGCGCAACGGTCCGATCGAGAACAACGCCATCTCGGGAGTCGACATGGCGCTGTGGGACATCAAGGGCAAGCTCGCCAACATGCCGCTCTACCAGTTGTTCGGCGGCAAGGTGCGCGAAGGCGTGCCGATCTACCGCCATGCCGACGGCAAGGATCTGGACGAGTTGTGCGAAAACATCGAGAAGTACCGCGCGCAAGGCATCACCCATATCCGTTGCCAGAGCGGCGGCTACGGGGGCGGCGGTTACGGCAAGGCGCCGGTGACGGCGCCGGTCGGATCGCTCGACGGCATCTATCTCGACAGCCGCAAGTACATGCGCGAAACGCTCAAGCTGTTCGAAGGCATCCGCAGCCGGGTCGGCTGGGACGTGCAGCTGTGCCACGACGTGCATGAGCGCCTGAAGCCGATCGAGGCGATCAGGTTCGCGCAGGAAATGGAGCAGTTCGACCTGTTCTTCCTCGAAGACGCGATTGCACTGGAAGAGGGCGAGTGGCTCAAGGAATTGCGCGCCAAGACCAGCATCCCGCTGGCGCAGGGCGAGCTGTTCAACCACCCCTATGAGTGGAAGAAGATCATCGCCGAGCACCTGATCGACTACATCCGCGTCCATCTCAGCCAGATCGGCGGCATCACCCCGGGTCGCAAGCTGCAACTGTTCGCCGAGCAGTACGGCGTGCGCACCGCCTGGCACGGTCCGGGCGACATGTCGCCGATGGCGCATGCCGCGAACATCCATATCGACCTCGCCGCACGCAATTTCGGCGTGCAGGAATGGTCCGGCACCGAGCCGCCCAATTTCGTTCTCCACGAACTGAAAGGGCCGCGCGAGGCGCTGCTCGATGTGTTTCCCGGCTTGCCGGAGTTCCGCAACGGCTATGTCTATGCCAACGACAAGCCGGGGCTGGGCGTGGATATCAACGAAACGGAAGCCGCGAAGTATCCGTGCGAGAAGACCGTTACCACCTGGACGCAAACGCGGCTGGTGGACGGCACCTTGCAGACCCCCTGAACCGATTTTTTACGCTGTTTTTTAACAAGGAGGATCAAACATGAAAACGACATTCAAGCATCTCGTGATGGTTGCCGCCCTCGGCGCTCTGGCATCGGGCAGCGCCCTTGCGGCGATCAGCGGCAAGGTGGGTCACGCGATGCCGGACAGTCATCCGCAAGCAGCGGCGATGAACAAGTTCGTCGAACTGGTGGGCAAATACACCAACAACAACGTGCAACTGAAGGC
>NZ_JCANUT010000039.1:0-38157 GCF_059569095.1 Propionivibrio pelophilus DSM 12018
TCCATGCCAATCAGGCAGGGCGCTTGCCCGGCAAAATAGCTGCGCACTTGCCGGCGCGTGAGCGTTCGCTTGACCTGCACCGCTTCGTGCCGATCCACGCCATGCACCTGAAATACTTGCTTTGCCAAATCCACTCCAACGCGCGTAAGGTTCATCTTGGACTCCTTCCTTCGTTTGACTGGTTGGTGACAACTCCAGTCTGGCACATCGATGCCGGTGGAAGGGAGGAGTCCATCCCATTGGCCTTCGCCGGAATGACGAATCTTCAACAAATCAGCACTTTCTGAGCGATACAGGATTTTCACAAACGATGACAGAACAGATTTCCTCCCTCGCCGCGTTCCTGACGGAAATGGACAGATTGAAGCTGGTCACGCGAGCCAGCTATGTCGGGGACACCTCCCGACACGAGAACTCCGCCGAGCACAGTTGGCACCTTGCTCTCGGCCTGCTAGTTCTCGCCCGCGAGTTGCAAACCGAGGTTGATTTGCCGAGAGCACTGGCGATGGCTCTCATTCACGATGTATGCGAAATCGACGCAGGAGACACACCTGTCTATTCCGCGCGCGCTGATCAACATGAAGCTGAATCGCTCTGTATTGAGCGGCTCGCAAACTCTGGTCTGCTCTTCGGCAAGGAACTGCGCGAACTCTGGCTCGAATATGAGGCGCAAGAAACCAGGGAAAGCCGCTGGGTCAAGGTCATGGACCGTTTCCTGCCATTCATCAGCAATCTGGCAACAGAAGGAAAATCATGGCGGGATCGTTCAATTGCGCGATCGCAGGTCCTGCGCGTCAATGAGCAGGTCCGGACCTTCGCGCCAGAGATTTATGAGTGGATGGTTATCCGTATCGATGAGTGCGTCGAGAAAGGCTGGCTGCTCAACACGTAGGCGCATCCAATTAGTTGGTCATAAATAACACTTATGTAAATCGACATTGAACGAGCACCATGCAAACACTTCTCAAGATCTACGGTATCAAGAACTGCGACACCATGAAGAAGGCCCTAGCCTGGCTGGACGCCAACGGCGTGGCGTGCGAATTCATTGACTACAAGAAAGCCGGCGTCACGGAACAGCAACTCCCCGACTGGAACCACCGCGCGGGCTGGAAGGTACTGCTCAACACGCGCGGGCTGATGTGGCGAAAGCTGACCGATGACGAGCGCGCTGACGTGGACGAAGCGAAGGCCTTGACACTGATGGCAAAATATCCGGCTCTGATCAAGCGCCCGGTCCTCGACACTGGGACCAACCTGCTGGTCGGTTTCGACCCCGACCGCTACGCCAAGGAATTGAAGCAATGAGCAACAACGTGCAGCGCTTTCTGTTCGACGACCTGGACATCCGTGGCGCCGTCGTGCGCCTCGATACCGTCTGGGAAAAACTCATGTCGGGGCGCGACTACCCGGCGGCGGTCGTCGACCTGCTCGGCCAGATGAGCGCCATCTCGCTGCTGCTGGCCGACAACCTCAAGCAGGCCGGTCGCCTGACCATCCAGTTGCGCGGCAGCGGGCCGGTCTCGCTCCTCGTGATCGACTGCAACGAAGAGCTCAACCTGCGCTGCATGGCGCACCACGAAGAACAGCTCGGCACAGGAACGGCCATCGAGCTGCTCGGCAACGGCGAGTTGCTGCTCTCGCTCGACCTGCCGACAATGCGCGAGCCGTACCAGAGCGTCGTGCCGCTCGATGGAAAAACGATCGCCGAAGTGTTCGAGCACTACCTGACACTTTCCGAACAACTCGACTCGCGCATCTTCCTCGCGGCCTCGGCCAGTGGCGCCGCCGGACTGTTCCTGCAGAAAATGCCGGATGCCGACAAGCGCGACCCGGACGGCTGGGCGCGCGTCGAAGCGCTGGCCGCGACCGTCAAACCGGACGAGCTGCTATCACTCCCGGCGGACGATCTGCTGACCCGGCTGTTTCACGAGGAGACCGTCCGTCTCTTCGCCGCCCGACCGGTCACCAACGACTGCCCGCAAGACTGGGACAAGATCCGCACCATGCTGCTCGCGCTGGGTCGTGAGGACGTCTACGCCAGCCTGCTGGAAAACGGCGAAATCGTCATCAACGACGAACTGAGCAAGAACGAGTACCGCTTCGACAAGGCGGCGATCGACGAACTGTTCAGCCACACGCCGGAGACCCCCAAATCGGTGCACTGACGCCGAAACGCTTTTCCCAAGGGCATACTCACCCGGGGTAGAATGCCGCGCGCATCAGCCGCACCCGATGACGCTCAACACACAAAGGAGACAGCTTTGGCCAAAAGCAAATTGACCGTGGTAGCCGCATCGGTGGTTGCCGTTCTCGCCGTCGGGTACCCCGCCGCCGCGTGGTATCTCGGCACGCAGATCGAAAAGGCGCACGCCGACGCGCGCGCCATGCTCGCGACGCAGCCCTACCTCAAGGTAACGAACCAGAGCTACGAGCGCGGCCTGTTCAGCGCCAGCGAAACGACGACGATCGAGATTCCGGCCGCACTGTTCCACCCGCCCGGAGCCAAGGCTGACAAGGCCGACGAAGCCGAGAAGCAGGAAGCACAGCCTCCGTTCCGCATCACGGTAAGGACGGCGATCCAGCACGGACCGCTGCCGGGATTTTCAACGCTGGCCGCGGGCAGCGAGGTCTCGACCATCGAATTCGACGAGCCGCTACGCACCAAGATCGCGGAAGCCTTCGGAACCAACCAGCCTTTCGACATCCGCACGACCTACAACTTTCAGGGCGGCGGCCGCTCGACCTTTGCCAGCCAGCCGTTCAAGCTGGTGCTTCCGGGCGACACCCCGGAGAGCAAGGCGATGCTCTCCGGCGAGCGCACGGACATGACAATGGAGTTCTCGAAAGGACTGGCCGAGTACACGCTCCGCGGCACGGCGCCGCGTTTCGCGCTTTCCGAGCCCGGCGGATCGAGTGTGGTCATCACCAGTATGGTGATCGACAGCCAGCTCAAGCGCGTTTTTCCCGACGAGCCGATGCTCTATTCGGGGTCGCAGAAAATCACCGTCGCCGAAGTCAGCGTGACGCCGGGTGACGCCGCGCAACCGGGACCGGAACAAAAGGTTTCGCTCAAGGAGATCGCCTACGACGTACAGATGCCGGCCGCCGGCGATTTCATCGACGTGATCGCCAAAATAGGCGCCAACGTCGTCCAGGTCGGTGAACAGAACTACGGCCCGGCGCATTACGACTTTTCGCTCAAGCACCTGCACGCCCGCAAGCTGGTCACGCTGAGCCGCGGCTTCACGGCGCTGTATTCCAAACCGGAAATCTTCGCGGATCAGGACCAGCTGCTGCAGTCCCTGATGCCGCTGAAGGATCCGCTCTTCGACCTGCTGGCCGACGGCCCGGTATTCTCGATCGACCGCATCGCCTTCCGTACGGCCGAGGGTGAAGCCAGTTTCAACGCCAGCATCAAGCTCGCCGATCCAAAGCCGGATGACTTCTCCAACCCGCTGATGCTGCTGGCCAAGCTCGACGCCGGCGCCACCATCGCATTGCCAACCGCGCTGGTCGACTCGCTGATCGGTGCCGGCAAGAGCGAAGAAGAAGCGCAATGGGCTCGCAAGAGTGCCGAGAGAACCCTGGAGCAGTTCAAGCAACAGGGCTACATCACGGTGGAAAACAACCTGCTCAAGAGCAGCGTCACGTTCAAGGGCGGCCAGTTGCAGGTCAACGGCAAGCCGTTCAACCCGATGGCGGCGATGCTGCAGCACCAGTCGGCGCAGCAGGAGGCCGAAGCGGCAGAAGCGGCAGAAGCGGCACCGCAGAACTGAAGGTAACGCCGGGAGCGGCTATCATCACGACTCCCGGCAAACCGCCTCGCCCACCCCTCTCTCATGCAAACCCGCCCCGCCATCGCACTGATCGTCGCCGCGGCCGCGCTCGTCATTCTCCTTGTCGCGACCGGCATCTCGCCCTACGACCGCCCGACCTGGGCGCTCGAAGTCGCGCCAGTCGTCATCGCACTGGCGATCATGGTGCCGACCTGGAAGCGTTTCCCGCTGACCGGCCTGCTCTATTTCTGGATCTTCATGCATGCCGTGGTGCTCATCGTCGGCGGCACCTACACCTACGCCCGCGTCCCGTTCGGTTTTCAGCTGGCCGACCTGCTCGGCATCACGCGCAATCCCTACGACAAGATCGGCCACTTCTTCCAGGGTTTCGTCCCGGCGCTGGTGGCGCGCGAAATCCTCATCCGAGGGGCTTACGTCAACGGCCGGAAGATGCTGAATTTCCTGGTAGCGTGCGTCGTGCTGGCGATCAGCGCCTTTTACGAATTGATCGAATGGTGGGTCGCCGAACTGATCGGCCAGGACGCCGACGAATTTCTTGCCACGCAGGGCTACGTCTGGGACACCCAGTCGGACATGCTTTTCGCGCTGATCGGCGCCGTGTTCGCGCTAGTGTTCTTCTCGCGCTGGCACGACCGGCAGATCGCCGCGCTGACGCCGCCCCGATCCGCAAAATAGAGAAAGTCCTGGCCGCCCGAACGGTTTTGACTTCGCTGTCGAGGAAGCACCCTCGCCTGTGCAAGCGCCTTTCAGCTCCCCATACCGGCGAACGGCGACGCTTCGCCCTTGATCGCATGAAGGCGGTGAACACGGGCCAGCCCGCCTTGCGCCGTCTCACGATAGCTCGCCTTCATATCGCGTCCGGTTTCCCACATCGTCTGCACCACCTCGTCGAAGGAGACGAGGTGGTGACCATCGGAAAACAGGGGGTACGCCGCGCAGTCCACTGCACGCACGGCGGCAATGGCGTTGCGTTCGATGCACGGTATCTGCACGTAGCCACCGATCGGGTCGCACGTCAGGCCGAGGTGGTGTTCCAGCCCCATCTCGGCAGCGTATTCGATCTGCCGTGGCGATCCGCCAAGCAGTTGTGCCGCGGCGGCCGCCGCCATCGCACAGGCGGTGCCGACCTCCCCCTGACAGCCGACCTCGGCGCCGGAAATCGAGGCATTACGCTTGACCAGGTTGCCGACCAGCCCTGCCGTTGCCAGCGCACGAACAATTCTTGTGTCGGGGAACTGCGATTGTTGCTGGAGGAAGAACAGCACCGCCGGCAGCACGCCACACGCGCCACAGGTTGGCGCCGTCACCACCTGGCCGCCCGCCGCGTTTTCCTCTGACACCGCCAGCGCATAAGAGAACAGCAAGCCCAGTTCGCCGAAATGCCCGGCACTCTTGCACGCACGTGTATGGTAGGTAGCCGCCTTGCGCGGAACCTTGAGTTCGCCCGGCAAGCGCCCTTCGGCGTCGAGTCCGGCGGCGATGGATTTCTTCATCGTGCCCCAGATCCCGGCCAGAAAATCATCGATACCGCCCTCCTCGCAGCGACGCACGACTTCCCACATCGCCTGGTTCTCGGCTTCGCAGAAATCCAGCACCTCCTTCATTCTCGTGTACGGATACACGTCGTCACCGCCATCGGCCCACCCCGCTTCGTCCAGCAGTGCACCGCCGCCTACCGAATAAACAACTTGCGAGAGCAGGACCTGTCCGACGCTGTCGAATGCCTCGAAGCGCATTCCGTTGGGGTGACGCGGCAGAGTCTCCTCCGGAAGCCAGACAAGTTCGACCGGTAGCGGCGCGAAAGGCTGGCCGACGGCAATATCGGTCAAGTGTCCGCGCCCGGTGGCCGCCAGGCTGCCATACAGTGAGATGCGAACGTGTGAAGTTTCTGCCGGAATTCCGGCGCGAAACGCCTCGGCGGCCCGCCGCGGCCCCATCGTATGGCTGCTTGACGGACCGATGCCCGGACGAAACAGATCCCTGAGTGATTTCATCTTGAAAACCTCACCGCAAAGGAAGCGCTTAAATAGTCGCAATCACCGATCAGCATGTCCCCGGCGATGATATCGCGGGTGACGCACGATACCATTTCACCGCGCCGGACTGGCCGCAACCCGGCGATAGGGACTTTTCCCTATGTCACCTTCCGTTTCTTCCAATTTCACCGGCCATCGGAGTTCACTAAGCTTCGCGACGTCACATCGTTCCGGAGTTGTTCATGACCAGCCCAACCGATCCGGGCCGACGCGCGTTCCTCTCGGCCATTCCGGTGCTCACCGCCGGCATCGCCGCGCCCGCGCAAGCGGCCGACACCCGCAGCCCCCGCTGGGGAATGCTCGTCGACACTCGCCGTTGCATCGCCTGCCAGGCCTGCACCATGGCCTGCGCGATGGAAAACGCCACCCCGGAAGGGGCTTTCCGCACCGTCGTAGCCACCTACGCCGTGACCACGGCGGAAGGCGCCACCGGCCTGTCGGTCGTCCCGCGCCTGTGCAACCACTGCGAGACACCGCCGTGCGTCGAGGTCTGCCCGGTCGGCGCCACGTTCAAGCGCGAGGATGGTGCCGTGCTCGTCGATGGCGACCGCTGCGTCGGCTGCGCGTATTGCGTGCAGGCGTGCCCCTACGACGCCCGTTTCGTCAATCACGACACCGGCAAGGCGGACAAATGCACGTTCTGCAGCCATCGCGTCGAAGCCGGCCTGCTCCCGGCCTGCGTGGAAACCTGCGTCGGCGGGGCGCGCATCTTCGGCGACCTCAACAACGCGAACAGCGAGATCTGCAAACGCCTGAAAGAGGCCGGCAACAGCGTCAGTGTACTGAAGCCGGAAGCCAATACCCGGCCCAACGTTTTCTACATCGGCCTGGACGCCGCGCTGGCTGGCCGTGTCGACGGCGTTTCCGCCGCCGACCTGATGTGGCGGCCGGACCATCAAGGAGGATGACATGACGACAACAGTCGAAGTGCTGGGATTCGCCCGCGGACCAGACTGGCTGCCGTGGGCGGTGCAATATTTCTTTCTGATCGGCATTTCCTGCGCCGCGTTTTTCCTCTCGTTGCCGGGCTTGGCCTGGCGCCTGCCGCGCTGGCGTATGCTGTCGCGCCTGGCGCTGCTCGCCGCCCTGATCAGCGGCCTCACCGCGCCGGTCGCGCTGATGGCCGACCTGCACCAACCGGGGCGCTTCATCAATTTCTATCTGCACCCCAACTTCGGTTCGTGGATGGCCTGGGGCTCCTTCTTCATTCCGCTGTACGTCGGCGGCCTGCTTCTTTACGCCTGGCTGTGCCTGCGCCCGACCCTTCTGCGGATGGCGCAGTGCGGTGGCCGGCTGGCAGTGGTCTATCAGCGGGTTTCCTACGGAGGCCACGACAACCGCCAGGCGATCGGCCTCGCCGCGCTCGCGGCATCCCTCGGCGCGATGCTGTTGTTGCTCTACACAGGGATGGAGACGATGGTCGTCAGCGCCCGCATTCTCTGGAACAGCCCGCTGGTGCCGCTCCTGTTCCTGAGCACGGCGTGCGTCGGCGGACTCGGCATGACGCTGCTCGTCGCCGCTCTGGCCGGCCGGCGCGACGTCGCGCCATCGCTCAACCGCGGGCTGGCGCTCGCCCTCGCCACAACCTTCATCCTGCTTGCCGCGTGGTTTTCCAGTGCGCTCACCGGGCAGGCATCAGCGGCCGCGGAAGCCCTCGCCGCGCTCGCCCGATCCCGCGTATGGGCTACCACCGGCATTTGGTTCCTCGGAACGGCCGCGTTCACCCTGTGGCTGGCCGTCCGCTCGCCCCAATCGCTCTGGTCCACCGCGCTGCTGGCGTTGCACGGCGCGTGGCTGCTGCGCTGGATCGTGTTCATCGGCGGCCAGAGCATCCCCCGGATGGGGAGCACCTGGTTCGACTATTCACTCGGAATCGGACCCGATGGACTGCTCGGCATCGCCGGCTCGCTCGGACTCGCATTATTCCTGTATGTCGTCCTGACGGGGCTGATTCCCTGGGACGAACGCGCTGAAGCTTGAGGAGATACATATGGAATTCGGCAAACGTCGTCAACTTCTGGCGGCCGGCGGACTCGCCGCCTTCGCCGCCGGCTACTCGGAAACCGCCGGCCGCGTCGTCGGCAAATTGCTCGGCCGCGACACGCCGAAGCATCGCACCGCCGGCAATGCGCCCGAACCGGAATACCGCGTCGACGCGCAGGGGCGGATCGAGCTCAATCCGGCACAGCAGGTCAGCTACACCGTGTGCCTCGGCTGCACGACGATGTGCGGCGTGCGCGTCCGCCTCGACAGCTCCTCGGGCAAGGTGCTGCGCGTTTCCGGCAACCCCTACAGCCCCCTTTCGACCGATCCGCACCTGCCGATGAAGGCCAGCGTGCGCGAGAGCTTCGCCGCCGTTTCGGCGTTCGGCGAACGCGGGCTTGACGGGCGTTCCACGGCCTGCGGACGCGGCAACGCCATCGCCCAGCAACTCGACTCGCCGTATCGCGTCCTGCAACCGCTGAAGCGCGTCGGGCCGCGCAATTCGGGGCAGTGGGAGCCGATCAGCTTCGAGCAGTTGATCCGGGAGGTCGTACATGGCGGCGACCTGTTCGGCGAGGGACATGTCGATGGTCTGGCCGCATTGCGCGACCTCAAGACGCCGATCGACCCGGCGCAACCGGAACTCGGACCGCGCGTCAATCAGGTCGCAGTCCTCTCGAGCGTCAACGACGGGCGCGAGGGCTTCGCCCGGCGTTTCATGCAAAAGTCTTACGGCACACTCAATTTCGTTGGCCACGGCTCCTATTGCGGCGGCTCGTATCGTTCCGGTTCCGGCGCGCTGTTCGGCAATCTGAAGACGATGCCGCACGCCAAGCCGGATTTCGCCAACGCCGAATTCATCCTCTTCGTCGGCACGGCCCCGGGCCACGCCGGCAATCCGTTCAAGCGTACCGGCGCGCTGGTGGCGAAGGGTCGAACCCAGGGCAAGCTCTCCTACGTCGTCGTCGACCCGGTCATGACCCACGCCGACAGCCGCGCCAGCGGCGACCGCGGCCGCTGGGTGCCGATCCGGCCGGGGACCGACGGCGCGATGGCGATGGCGATCGTCCGCTGGCTGTTCGAAAACGAGGGCATCGACCGGCACTTCCTCGCCAACCCGAATCCCAAGGTGGCGCGTGCGACGGGCGAACCGGCCTTCTCGAACGCCACGCACCTCGTCGTCGTCGAACCCGGCCACCCGCGCGAAGGGCGGATGCTGCGCGCTTCGGACATCGGCGCCCCCCTTCCCGAGGAGCAGCGTTACAAGGACGCGGACGCCTTCGTGTGCATCGATACGGCCGGGCGTCCCGTGCCGCATGACAAGGCTGAGCAACCCGCCGAACTGTTCGTCGACCGTGCCATCGAACTCGATGGCCGCCCGGTGCGCGTCAAGTCGTCGCTGCAGTTGCTGCGCGAGGAAGCTGAACGTCTGCCGATGGCGGAGTACGCCACTGCGTGCGGAATTCCCGAGGAAACGCTCGCCGGGCTGGCGAGGGAACTCGCCGCGCACGGCAAACGCGCCTCGGTCGTCGCCCACGGCGGCATGATGAGCGGCAGCGGCTTCTACAATGCCTTCGCGCTGATGAGCATCAATGCCCTGCTCGGCAACCTCAACTGGAAAGGCGGCTTTGTCGCCAACGGCGGCGGCTTCAAGGACAACGGCGAGGGACCGCGTTACAACCTCGACATCTTCCCCGGCATGGTCAAACCCGCTGGCACCCTGCTCGGACGCAACGTCCCCTACGAGAAAAGCACCGAATTCGGCAAGCGCAAGGCGGCAGGCAATCCCTACCCGGCCAGCGCCCCGTGGTTCCCGAACGCTCCGGGATTGGCCACCGAGATCATTCCCGGCGGTCTGGCCGGCTACCCCTACGCGATGAAGGCGCTGATCCTCTGGTCGGCCAACCCGCTGTACGGCATTCCGGGACTGCGCCAGCGCGTCGCCAGCGATCTCGCTGACCCGAAAAAGCTGCCACTGATCATTTCGATCGACCCGTTCATCAACGAAAGCAACGCCTTTGCGGACTACATCATCCCCGACTCGCTGCTGTATGAAAGCTGGGGCTGGGTATCCGCGTGGAACGGCGTGCCCACCAAGGCCATGGGCGCCCGCTGGCCTGTCGTCGCCCCCCGGGCGGCGAAAACTCCGGAGGGTGAAGCCATCGGCATGGAGACGTTCTTCATCGCCCTGGCACGAGAGATGAAACTGCCTGGCTTTGGCGACAACGCCATCACCGGCACCGACGGCGCAACGTATCCGCTGAGCACGCCGGCAGACTGGTATCTGCGCGCTGGCGCGAACGTCGCCTGGCAAGGCAAGGAGCCCGTTGGCGACGCGACTTCGGAAGACCTGCTGCTTTCCGGCGTGGTACGCATCCGGCCGCTGCTCGAAAAGACGCTGAAGCCGGAGGAGGTTGCCAAGGTCGCCTTCCTGTACAGCCGCGGCGGGCGTTATCAGCCCGGCAAGGATTCGCTCGACGAGGACAATCCTGAATGGATGCGCAATCCGATGAAGGCGATGTGCCATCTGTGGAACGAAAACGTCGGCAGCTCGAAGAACAGTCTTTCGGGCAAGCGCAACAAAGGCTGTGCCACCTGGCATGAGCCCGCGTTTGCCGACGGAACCCCGATGCGCCAGATATATTCGGATGACAAATGGCCGCTGCTACTGGTCAGCTACAAGTCCGCGCTGCAGAGTGCCCACTCGGTCGGCGCCACGCGCCTGCTCCGGCTGCATCCGGAAAACCCGGTGCTCATCCACCCGCAGGACGCCGAACGCCTGGGCCTGCAGACCGGCGATCTGTCCAAGATCGAGACGCCATCCGGCAAGATCGAGGCGCGCGTCATGGTGCATGCAGGCGTCGCGCCCGGCGTGGCAGCCTTCGAGCACGGTTTCGGCCACCGCGAGCTCGGCGCCCGCGCCCATCGCGTCGGGGCGCAGCGACAGCCCGACAACCCGCGCCTCGCCGCCGGCGTCAACCTCAACGACATCGGCCTGCTCGATCCCACGCGCCGGGATCGCGCGCCCTGGGTCGACGGGATCTCGGGCGCATCCGTACGCAACGGCCTGCCAGCGACGATCCGCAAGGCCTGAAGGGGGCTTTCAGTCCAGCGCCGACGGGTCGGCCAGCAGCATCAGCCGCGCCAGTTCGGCGGCGGAGGAGATGCCCATCTTCTCCATCACGTGCTGGCGGTGGATATGCACCGTCTTTTCGCTGATCGACAGCGCAGCGGCGATCACCTTGTTCGGTTCGCCGAGCGCGACAAGGCGGGCGACCTCATCCTCGCGCGGAGAGAGCGTCTGCAACCGCCGGCGCACGCCCTCGCGGCGCCCGCTATCGGCCAGCATCTCGGCGCTGCGACGGACGGCGGCGGCCACGGCGTCCAGCAACACCTGGTCCCGGAACGGTTTTTCGATGAAATCCGTCGCGCCCGATTTCATCGCCTGAACGACCATCGACACGTCGGCATGCCCGGTCAGGAAAAGGATCGGCAATGCAATTCCCCGTTCGCTCAGGACTTGCTGGAGTTCCAGCCCGCTCATCGCCGGCATGCGGATGTCGAGCAGCAGGCAGGACGGCGTTTCGGGCGGCGTCAGCGCATCGAGAAACTCCTCGGCCGAGGCGTAGAGGCGGACATTCCAGCCGACGGAGTCGAGCAGGAAGCGCAGCGCGCGGCGCAGCGCGGCATCGTCGTCGACGACATGGACGACGCAGTCTTCAGGCGGATGATTCATGGCATGGCAACTGGAAAGAGAAACACATCCCGACGCCGTCTTCATTCGCCTCGGCCCACAGGCGTCCGCCGTGCGCCTCGATGATGCTCCGGCAAATCGGCAGACCCAGGCCAAGGCCGTCGGGCTTGGTGGTGAAGAACGGTTCGAACAGGTGCTCGCGCTGCGACGCGTCGAGTCCCGTGCCACGATCGACAACGGCAACGACGAGGCGACTGTCGGCACGCGTCAGGCGTACGCGGATAACCTGCCGATCGTCGGGCAGACTGCGCGCCGAATCGATAGCGTTCTTGATCAGATTGAGCAGCACCTGCTGTATTTGCAGTCCGTCACAAAGGACGCAGCATTCGAGGCCCGCTTCGCGCTCGACGGCGATCTCGGGGCAACGGACCAGCATGCCGGCCACCATTCGCCGTGCCTCTTCGGCCAGTCCGAACAGATCGACCGATTCGCGCACGGCGGCCCGCTTGCGCGCGAAATGACGGATACGCTGCACCACACCGCCTGCACGCTCAGCCTCGCTCGCAATCTCGCCGCACGCCTCGCGCAGGGCTTCCGGCGTGAGCGTTCCAGCCGCATCCCGGCGCAGCAGGCTGTTGGCGTAGGTACCGATGCTCGTCAGCGGCTGATTGATCTCGTGAGCAAGGCTCCCCGAGAGTTCGCCGAGAATCGACAACCGGGAGAGATGTTCCATCCTCTCCTGATTGTCACGCACCCGGCGCTCCGCAGCTTCGCGTGCTGCCAGCGAATCGTTCAACTCGCGCGTGCGCTGATGTACCAGATGTTCGACACGGACCGTGTGCACAATCCACACGGCCAGAAGAGCCAGCAGCCCAAGCAGCCACGGCCAGAAGCGGCGGGCCATCCCTTCCGGCGTAATGTCGCGCAGATAGGCGTACGGCCCGACCCGCAGATCGCGGTACAGGTCGAGTACCGGCTGGTAGTCAGGCGGCACCGACCAACTCACCCGGTCCTGGCCTTCGGGCATGGCCAGAAGCACGCGGGCCACCGACTTGGCGAGTTGCGAATCGATGTGGCGTGTCACGGCGATCGGCCAGTCGGGATAGAGCGGCGACGACAGCGCGCAGTCGAAGCCATCCACGTACCGGGGGGAAAGTACGCGAAACTCTTCCATCCGGATCAGGCCCTCGCGGGCCATTTGCTCGGTCAGGCAGGCGCGCACGATGCCGGCATCGACCTCCCGGTTTTTCACGGCCTCGACGATCCGCGTCATGGGTAGCCCGAGAAAACGTGTTTCCCGCACAGCCGATTCCGGATCGACCCCGTCGCGCAGCATCTCGCGCGCCGCGATGAGATAGCCACCGAACGCCTCCGGAGCCACAGCGGCGATATTTCGTCCTGCCAGATCCCGCAATTTGACAAGCTCGGTGCGTTCGGCACGCGCCAACACCACGGAACCGAGTGCCTGCCCGCTTCGCGCGGCGTGAGGCGACTGCAGCGTAGCGATCCGGCTGAGACCGAACTGTGCTTCAAGCGTGACGTAATACCCCGGATTGGTAATCACGAGATCGACCTGCTTCGCGGCGATCGCCTCACGCAACCCATCGGCATCGTAGTTGCGCAGGTGAAAGCCATGACCCGGGAGTTCCCGGTTCAGGTGGTCGATCACCGGCGACCAGTCGGAAATCGCGGCCTGCTCGCCCTGGAAGGCGAACACGCCGACCGCCACGCCGTTCGAATTCGCGGCACGGGTGACGACGGAGAACACCGTCAGCAACAAGAAAAGCAGCGCACTCACCTTCTTCCGGCTGCGAACCGGGGCTGTCGCCGCCATTGCGTTCAGGCGCGACCCAGGCGCCAAAGTGAAGTCACCTCGGCCGCCCGCGCCGCGTGCAGCGGATCGTCGGGATCGAATGCCTTTGCATGCGTCGGCCGCACATCGAGACGGCCCAGAACTTTCAATCCGGCCTGTTCGATCCAAGCCAGCAAGGTCTCGCGCGAGCGCAGCTTCAGGTGTTCGGCCAGATCGGAGAGGATCAGCCAGCCCTCGCCGCCGGGTTCGAGATGCGCGGCCAGGCCGACAAGGAAGCTGCGAAGCATGCGGCTGTCGGGGTCATAGACGGCGTATTCGAGCGCCGAACTCGGCTTGCCGCGTACCCACGGCGGGTTGCAGACGACCAGCGGCGCCTGCCCGGCCGGAAACAGGTCGGCCTGCTGCACTTCCACTTGAGCAGCAAAGCCGAGCCGTTCGACGTTCTCGCGGGCACAGGCCAGCGCGCGCGCATCCATATCGGTCGCCACCACGCGCTGGATGCCGCGCTTCGCCAGAACGGCAGCCAGCACGCCGGTGCCGGTACCGATATCGAACGCCAGGCTGTTGGTCGCCAGGGCTGCCGGCAACGGCGCGTCGGCGACCAGCACCACGTATTCGCCACGCACGGGCGAGAACACCCCGTATTGCGGATGGATGCGCCCGCCCAGCGCAGGGACTGACACACCCTTTTTGCGCCACTCCCAAGCCCCGACCAGGCCGAGCAGTTCGCGCAAGGAAGTCACGTACGGGGCGTCCGCCGGCCCATAGACCGAGGCGCATGCTTCGCGCACATCCGGCGCCCGTCGCAGCGGAATGACGTGCCCGGCATCGAACGGAATCAGCAGCATCCCGAGCAGCCGGGACCGTTGCGCCTGCGCCATGCGCTTGCGGTGAAAGGCTTCCGGGTACTCAGGCGACGGCTTGCCGCCGGAACGTGCCTTCTTGTCGGCACGACGGGCCATGGCCTGCAAAAGCTGGCGGGCATTCTGGAAGTCGCCCCGCCACAGCAGCGCCGTTCCCTCGCAGGCCAGCCGGTAGGCGGCGTCGGCTGTCAGGGTGTCGTCGACCGCCACGACGCGGCGCGGCGGCGGCACTCCCGCCTCCGAACGCCACTGCGCCGAGTGCGAGGTGTTCTCTTCCTGCCAGGCAAGCAGCACTGGCGGTGTTGCAGTATTCGTCATTAGTGGGCGTCGTGCCTGTAGCTGTAGTTCTTCCGCAACAGCGGGAAATAGTCGTGATCGTCGATCAGCATGTGCTCGGCGACGATATCGCGGGTCACGAACGATACCACGTCGCCGAGGGCCAGTTCGCCAGCAACGGCCATGCTGCGCAATTCGAGCGCCCGCTCGATCAGTTTCTGGTGCTTTTGCGCGTGGCCTTCAATTTCCGTATAGCCATAGCGGGCGAGGACGAATTCCTCGTTGCGAAAATGGCTCATCACCGAATCGATCAGTTCATCGAGCATTTCGGGCAACCTGTCCGGCGGAATCCGGCCGTTCGAGACAGCGCGGATCAGGGTGTTGCCATGGCTGAACAGTTCCTTGTGCTCCCGGTCGATCGAGGGATCGCCACACTCGTACGCCCGCCGCCAGACGAGGTTGGAAATCGGCTGTGGCGGGCAGTGCTCGGCCAGGAGGCGCACCCCATCGTGTCCTTCGCCGCCGGCTACGTGTACCTGCGCACGCCCCTGCGCCTTGGCGACGTACATCGCGTTATCAGCGTTCTTCAGCAGGATTTCCTCGTTATGTCCGTGCTCGGGATACATCGCGATACCGATACTGCAGTCGATGCTCACGGTGACGTTCCCCTGCAGATCGACCGGCGCACAGAGCGACAGACGGATCTTTTCCGCTACATTCACCGCGTTTTCCCGGCCGCTGACCATCGGCAGGATCACCACGAATTCGTCACCGCCCACGCGGGCCAGGGTATCCGACTCGCGCAGACATTTCTGGATCCGCTCAGCGACCGCCTTGAGCAACAGGTCACCCACCGAATGCCCGTAGCGGTCATTCACCGGCTTGAAACGGTCGAGGTCGATCATCATCAGTGCCAGGCAGGTGTTCTCGCGCCGGGCCTGGCTGATCGCCATGCGGATCCGGTCCTGGAACAGGCGCCGGTTGGGGAGCTGGGTGAGCGGGTCGTAGTTCGCCAGACGCGAGATCTCGGCGGCGACCTGCGAACGGCGGGTGATGTCGGTCGCCACCCCGCAGCCGTAGGATTTACCCTGCGCATCGGTAAACACGGTGATCGACAGCAGGACGGTCAGCCGCGAACCGTTCTTGCGCACATAGTTCCATTCCCGCTCGTCAGGACGGCCGGTCACCCGCGCCTTGGCGACAAACGCCTGGAATCCCGGCTCGACCGGAAAGCCCAGCTCCTCGGTCAGTTGCGCCGCCCGGGCGACAACCTCATCCCGGTCGTGGAACAGCAGGGTATTCTGCTTGCCGATCATTTCTTCGGCAGAATAGCCGAGCATGGCCTCCGCGCCGGGGCTGAACATCGTGATCACCCCGTCGCTGTCGGCGGCGATGATCGCCTGGGGAAGCGCCGCGAGGATCGAAGCGCTGATCCGCTCGTGTTCGTGCAATGCCGCATCGCTTTGCAGACGGGCTTCCACCGCCTCGTCGAGCAAACCCAGCGCGAAATCGATGCGCTGGAATTCATCTCCTTCGGCCTGCCTCCCCGCAGCGATTCCCGACTGTTTGCGAACGAGGCTGCCAATCCGGCGCTGGATCGCCTGCAAAGGACGTGCAAAGCGGCGAATGAAGACGAGAAAGGCCAGTCCTGACAGCACGAGCGTCGCCACAATACCGGTCCACGCCAGCCGCTCCTTCGCTCTTGCCTCGTCGAAGCGTTCACGCGTATAGCGATCGGCCAGCGTGTTGATGCTGTGCGTCAATTCGCCAGTAGCGCCGATCACCAGCATCGCCAGCACGACATAGCGGCGTGAATCGCCCTGGTCTTCGGTCAGGAAGACGCCGTTCTCGGCAGCCTTGAGGATCGCATCCTGCCGCGGCCGCAACTCGTCGAACAAGCCGGCGCGCAGCTTGTCGATCGCCATCAGGGAACCCTGATCACCAAAGCCCCGCAGTCCGGTCTCCAGCTTTTCCCAGAGCATCATCGACTGGGCGCGCATCAGGCGCACGGTCGCCATTTCGGACGCTGCGAACGCGCTACCGGAAAGTGTGTTCGCGCCAAAGATGCTCGACTCCGCCCCGATCAGGGTGCGGAACAGGATCGACGTCACGCGCAGGTCATTCAGGTGCTGGAAGCCGGCATCCTCGATGGCAGGATAATCGGTCAGGTCGTACATCAGCCCAAGCAGGCTGGTCGTCAGGTTATTGGCGGCGGCCATCCACTCGCCTGCCAGCGCGCGGTTTCGCGCGGCGAGGGACTGGACGACGGCTTCGTCGACTCGGGGACGCAGTCGCTGCACCTCACCCCACAACCGCCCGATCTCCTCCATTCGTCCGCGACTTCCTTGCGGCAGACCGGTGAGAACTTCCCCGATGAGCTTATCGACCACGGGCCGGCGCTGATTGATGAAATCCTGATGAACCGGCGAGATCGGCTCCTGCCCGAGCAAGCCCACCAGAGCGCATCCACGCTCGCCGATGAAGCTGTTGACAGTTGCCAGACAGATGTCCGCGACGCGGTTCCGCTCGCCCATCAGCACAGCGTTACGGAAAACCGCGCGGCTTTCCCGATATTCCGCCACCGCAAACCCGAGCGAGATGGCGGCGAACAGACCGACAATCGTGACTACGAGCGTCCGCAGGGACATCTCCGACAACGTCTTCTTCATTCTGGAAACCGGGAGATCACGGGTTGTCCGCAGTATTACCCGCCCACAGACAGCAAGTCAAAGTCTGTTAAGCCGGGACATCCTCTTCCGTCGTCCAACGTGGCAAATACGCACATTGGCCGGGCGAATCACTGGAATAGCGGAGCCAGCCTATCTTGCCGGAGGCAACAGAAAATCGCCCGGCCGGCGGAACAGATGGCCCAGAACGGCCCGGACGAGCTTGCGCCAGTCCATGTCGAAGACCTGGCGGGCGCGCAGGGCGACGTTGAGCGCCAGGACGAAACTGACGACGAGGTTGAAGAACCCGATCGCCGCGACGCCGAGCACCGCCCACAACAGCAACGCGGAATCCGGCGCGCCGCCGGTCCCGACGAGCGCCACGCCGATGAACGCGGACGAAAAGGCGACATGGCGGGTATCCACCGGCACCCCCCACAGCGTGCCGAAGACGGTCGCCCCGCCGAGCAGGAAACCGAAGACGAGGTTGCCAGCCAGGGCGCCGAGGTTGCCCCCCACGTAGTCGGCGGCGCGGGCCAGCCGCCGCTCACCGAGCAGAAAGCGCAGCCAGCGCAACTGCCGCAGGCGCGGAGAAATGCGGTCATACACCGCGTAGTTGTCGAAATAGCCGCTGATCAGCCCGGCAAGGAACAGGCAGACGCCGCACAACGCGCCATAGAAAATCGCGCCGCTGTGAATCAGGCTTTGCTCGCCGAGCAGATAGGCGGCCTTTTCCGGCCCGGCCAGCGGCACGGCCATGAGGCGCTGAAATCCCCAGGAAAGGCCGGCAGCAACCGGAACGGCAATCGCTATGTTGCCGAAAATCGCCACGATCTGGCTGCGCACGGTACGGGCGATCAGCGCGGTCAGCGCCTCCAGGTCGCTCACCCGCCCACCGCTCTGGCTGATCGTTCCGGCGATGGAGTTGGCCATCATCGCTGGCTGCTTGGTCGCCACCGTGCCGTGCAGCACGTGGATGACGCAGAAGCCCACGCCATAGTTGAGGCAATACGCCAGCGCCTCGACCAGCGGCGCCATGTGGAGCTTGCCGAGGAGCAGCTTGACGCAGGCCATGACGCCGATGACCAGCCCACCGACGGCAGCGGCCCAGGCCAGTTCGAGATACTCCCTCTGCGTCTCGGTGATGTAGTGCTCGCCGTCGTGGCCGACATGCTCGGTGATGCGCAGCGCGATCAACTCGGTGTTGTGTCGCCAGTGCTGGCGGAGATCGTCGCGACGGCACTCTTCCTCGACGAGATGCATGAACAGGCCGACGATCGACGGCATGGCCGTCTCGCCGTCCGGGTGATGCATCAGCCGGTCGAGGATCTCCAGCACGTGTTCGCAGCGCGCGATCAGCTGCTTCAGGCGCTGCAGGTGGTACGTCAGGCGGATACTCGTACCCTCGCGCGCGGCGCGCTTGCGCATGCGCTCGATCATGCCGACGCACTGATCGAGCAGGACGAGCAGGTGCTTGTCGTCGCTGGTCAGCGATTCGGGTTTGCGCCAGGCCAGCGGGCAGGCCTGGATGTAGGCGAGCAGTTCCTCGTTCTGGGTGACGAACGGCGATTCGTAGGTCTCCAGCGCCGGCTCCAGACGCAACAGTTCCGGCTCCATGCCGGCCGCCGCAATCCAGTAGGACAGCACGCGCAACGCGCGCAGCATGTCGACGATCGCTTGCGGCATGGCCTGATCGGTGTTCTGCGCCTCGAAACGCAACGCAGAAAAGAATTGCAGCCAGGCATCTTCCCCCACGCCGACAACCCACTCGGCGTCGGAGGGCTTGCGGAACACCCTGCGCATGACCGAGCGCAACAGGTCGTCGCCCAGTTCCTCGGGCAGGATCTTGTGGCCGAGTCGGCGGAACAGTTCGGTGAAAAAGCCGGTATTGGGGTGAATCCCGATCGACGTGTAGATGTCCGTATGCCGGTACCGGCTGATGACGGCGATCACCGCCTCGCGCACGACACCCGCGAGTTCCGGCTTTTCATGCAGCGCTTCGCACACCGCGAGCAGGTTGTTCCGTGCCGCTTGCACATCGTCGGCACGGCGCGGACGGATCGCGTCTACGAGGGTGACGAGGAAAGCGACTGGATCCACCACATCGAGACCATCGGCCGGGCGGGCCAGAAGTTGTTCAAAAGCCATCAATACAGCGTCACCTCAGCCTGTTCATTTACCAATCGGGGCGCCGCGTCCGGAATAGCGATCGCTCATGCGATAGGCCGCATCGGTGAATTGCCCCTTGGGGTTCTCGCGACAAAAGCGCTCGATAAACTGCTCCACCGTGCTGCGCGACACGTCCGAAACCTGTTGCTTCGGGTTCGCGTAGTTGTGCCCGCTCAGGAAGCCACGCGCCCAGGCAACGTAGCTGTCGCGCCGCTCCGTATCTTCCTTCGACGCCTGCCAGGCCACGCAGGAGTTGTCGTCGAACCCCAGCATTTTCGGCGCCATCGTCGCGGCGCTGCCGCTCATCGAATACAGCGCAAGCAGCATGAAAACGCTACCGGCAAATCGTTTGTTCGTCATCGGATGGAAACCCTCTCGTTCGTTGATCCGGGCATCATCGGGGCGTGCCCGGTGCGGCCGAGTATAGCGTAGTCGCCCGGAGCAATTTCCGCGCTCCGGCGGCCGTAAAACGACACGGGCGCCGAAGCGCCCGTTCGCATTGACGTGCGTGAATACTATCCGACCCACTTCCGCGCATTGCGGAACATGCGCATCCACGGCGAATCCTCGCCGAGATCGTCCGGGTGCCAGGACATCTGCACCGTGCGGAAGACCCGCTCCGGGTGCGGCATCATGATCGAGAAGCGCCCGTCCGCCGTGGTCACGCCGGTGATCCCCGCCGGTGAGCCGTTCGGGTTATAGGGGTAGACCTCGGTCGCATTGCCACCGTTCCCGGCGTTGTCGAGATAGCGCATGGCCACCAGCACCTTGGCCTGCTGCTCGGCCGAATCGAACTCGGCACGCCCTTCGCCGTGCGAGACGACGATCGGCATGCGGCTGCCGCCCATGCCGGCGAAGAACAGCGACGGCGATTCAGGCAATTCGACCATCGTGAAGCGCGCCTCGAACTGCTCGACGCGGTTGCGCTCGAAACGCGGCCAGGCATCAGCGCCGGGGATCAGTTCCTTCAGCGCGCTCATCATCTGGCAGCCGTTGCAGACGCCCAGGGCAAAGGTGTCGTTGCGGCCGAAGAAGGCGGAGAACTGGTCACGCGCCCGCGGATTGAACAGGATCGTGCGCGCCCAGCCCTTGCCGGCGCCGAGCACGTCGCCGTAGGAGAAACCGCCGCAGGCCACGGCCCCCTTGAAGTCGGCCAACGAGACGCGCCCGGAAAGGATGTCGCTCATGTGCACGTCGACCGAGGCGAAGCCGGCGCGGTCGAACGCCGCGGCCATCTCGATCTGGCTGTTGACACCCTGCTCGCGCAGGATGGCCATCTTCGGACGCGCGCCTGTCGCAATGAACGGCGCGACGATGTCCTCCGCCGGATCGTAGGTCAGCGCGACCGACAAGCCCTTGTCGGCGGTATCGAGAATGCGGTCGTACTCCTGCTGCGCGCACGCCGGGTTGTCACGCAGCGATTGCATCCGGTAGCTGGTTTCCGACCAGGCGCGATGCAGGTCGGTGCGCTGCTCGCGGAGCACGGTCTCGGTCTTGTAGTGAATATGCAATTCGCCACCCTTGTCCGGCGAGCCGATGACCTCGACGCTGAGACCGGCCATCTGCAAGGTCGACAGCACCGTATTGCGCACCGACCGGCGAGTCTGGATGACCGCTCCGAGTTCTTCGGCAAACAGTGCGCGCAGCACGCCGGCCTTGGAACCGTCGCACAATTCGTTGAGATCGATCGACAGGCCGCAGCGCGAGGCGAAGGCCATCTCGGCCAGCGCGGCGAACAGGCCGCCGTCCGAGCGGTCGTGGTAGGCAAGCAGCAGATCGTCGCTGGCAAGCTTCTGCATGGTCGTGAAAAACGCCGCCAGCTTCTCCGGCGCATCGACGTCCGGCACCTCGACGCCGGTAGCGTTGAACACCTGCGCCAACGCCGAGCCGCCGAGCCGGTTCTTGCCGCCGCCCAGATCGATCAACAGCAGATCGGTATCGCCTTCGTCGAGGCGCAGTTGCGGCGTCAGCGTCTGCCAGGCGTTCTGTACCGGAGCGAACGAACTGACGACCAGCGACAGCGGCGCGACAACCTGCTTCTTCTCGCCGCCGTCTTCCCAGGCGGTGCGCATCGACAGCGAATCCTTGCCGACGGGGATCGACACGCCGATCTGCTGGCAGAGGTCGGAGACAGCACGCACGGTGTCGAACAGGCGCGCATCCTCGCCCGGCACGCCGGCCGGGGCCATCCAGTTGGCCGAGAGCTTGACGTCGCCGAGCTTGGCGATGCGCGCGGCGGCGATGTTGGTCAACGCTTCGCCGAGCGCCATGCGGCCCGAAGCCGGCGCGTCGAGGATCGCCACCGGCGTCCGCTCGCCCATGGCGAAGGCTTCGCCGCGCAGTGTGTGGAAGCCCATGGTGGTCACGGCCACGTCGGCCACGGGCACCTGCCACGGACCGACCATCTGGTCGCGCGCGGTCATGCCGCCGACCGAACGGTCGCCGATCGAGATCAGGAAGGTCTTGTCGGCCACGGCCGGCAGGCGCAGCACGCGATAGGCGGCGTCCTTGACGTCGACCGAGGCCGGATCGAACGGCTCGGCGACGGTCGGCAGACGCGTCACGTCGCGGGTCATGCGCGGCGGCTTGCCGAGCAGCGCGTCCATGTCCATGTCGACCGGCTTGTCGCCGAAATGCCGGTCGGCAACGACCAGCCGGTTGTCGTCGGTGGCCACGCCAACCACGGCGAACGGGCAGCGCTCGCGTTCGCACATCGCCTGGAACTCGGGCAGGCGGCTGGGCGGGATGGCCAGCACGTAGCGTTCCTGCGACTCGTTGCTCCAGATCTCGGCCGGCGACATGCCGGGCTCCTCGATCTTCACGTCGCGCAATTCGAAGTGCGCGCCGCAGCCCGCGCCATGCGCCAGTTCGGGCAGCGCGTTGGAAATACCGCCGGCGCCGACGTCGTGGATCGACAGGATCGGGTTGCCGTCACCCGGCGCGGCGATGTCCTGCGCCGGCGAACCGAGTTGCCAGCAGCGGTCGATGACCTCCTGCGCGCGCCGTTGCATTTCGGGGTTGCCACGCTGCACCGAGGCGAAATCGAGGTCTTCGGCGTTGGTGCCGGTGCTCATCGAGCTGGCCGCGCCACCGCCGAGGCCGATCAGCATGCCGGGGCCGCCGAGCTGGATCAACAGCGTGCCGGCCGGGAAGGTCTCGGACTTGAACGACTGCTTGTCGTTGATGTTGCCGACGCCGCCGGCGACCATGATCGGCTTGTGATAGCCGCGCACCATCGCCTCGTCACCCTCGCCCACGCGCTGCTCGTAGGTACGGAAGTAGCCGGCCAGGTTGGGGCGGCCGAATTCGTTGTTGAACGCCGCCGCGCCAATCGGCCCTTCGAGCATGATCTCCAGCGCCGAGGAAATCCGCGACGGACGGCCGTAGCTGGCCAT
This sequence comes from Propionivibrio pelophilus DSM 12018, assembly GCF_059569095.1. Classification (NCBI taxonomy): domain Bacteria; kingdom Pseudomonadati; phylum Pseudomonadota; class Betaproteobacteria; order Rhodocyclales; family Rhodocyclaceae; genus Propionivibrio; species Propionivibrio pelophilus. The sequence goes on from NZ_JCANUT010000039.1 coordinate 22,696, forward strand.
TTCGGCTTCCCACGGCTGCTGTGCGTCGGGCAGGTAGAGGTTGGACACCGAGAAGCCGCAGAGGCCGGCCTTCGGCTTGGAGCCGCGCCCGGTCGCGCCTTCGTCGCGGATTTCGCCGCCGGAACCGGTGGCGGCGCCGGGGAACGGCGAGATCGCGGTCGGATGGTTGTGCGTCTCGACCTTGGCGAGGATGTGCGTCAGTTCCTTGTGGTAGGCGTAGCTGCCGTCGGCGCCTGGGTAGAAGCGATCGACCTCGGTGCCCTCGAAGACGGAGGAGTTGTCCGAATAGACGACGACGTTGCCTTCGGGATGCGCGGCATGCGTTTCGCGGATCATGCCGAACAGCGTTTCCTTCTTCTGCTCGCCGTCGATGATCCACGAGGCATTGAAGATCTTGTGCCGGCAGTGTTCGGAGTTGGCCTGCGCGAACATCATCAGTTCGACGTCGGTCGGGTTGCGGCCGGTCTTCACCACGAACAGGTCGACGAGGTAGTCGATCTCGTCTTCCGACAGCGCCAGTCCGAGACGGGTGTTGGCCTCGACCAGGGCCTCGCGCCCGCCGGCCAGCAGGTCTACGGTCGTCATCGGCTTCGGCGGGAAGTGGCGGAACAGCTCGGCGGTCTGCTCGAAGCTGGCGAGCACCGCTTCGATCATCCGGTCATGCAGCAAGGCGGCGACGGCTGCACGCTGCGCTTCGCCGACGCCCTCGATGCGGAAGGCGATGCCGCGCTCGATCCGGTCGATCGCCGCCAGGCCGCTGTTCAGCGCAATGTCGGTCGCCTTCGACGACCACGGCGAAATCGTGCCGATGCGCGGCGTCACCAGGAATAGTTCCCCCTTAGTGACCGACTCGGCTGCCTGCTCCTCCAGCAAGGCCGCCAGCTGCTTGCGTTCCGTATCGCCCAGTGCCTGCTTCAGGCTGGCGAAGTGCCAGTATTCGGCGCTTACGATGCTCGCCCCGGGCACGACGCCCTGGATGCGTTGCTGCAAGCCCTGCAGCCGGAAAACGGAGAAAGCGGGAGCCCCGCGCAAGAAGAGGATGTCGGCCATGGTCTACCTGGGAAAGAGCAGAAACGGAGAAAATCTGCTTGAAAACAACGGGAAGCGCGCATTATCCCAGATTGTCAGGTGGGACGCGAGATGATGGCGAGTCGGACCTTCCCTGGTGTCCTTCGGGCAACCAGTGATGCAGGCAGCTTAGTCGGCAGCGTCAGCGACAGAGGACGCATCGGCAAGGGACTCAGTAGCCGGCGACGCCGGCATCTCCCATGGCCGGCCACAGCCGATGCAACGGTTGGTCTCGGGATTCACGCGGCAGATGCCGGCACACACATAGAACGGCTCTGTCGTCATTGTCTCGCTCATATACCCCGTTCCCGCCGCTTGATTTCATCGAGGATCATCCTCTTTTGTGAATCCGACGCGGTTCCCCAGGCCAAAATTTCGTCGAGCGTGCGACGGCAACCGCAACACACGCCCGTGCGTTCATCGAGACAGCACCGATTGACGCACGGCGAAGAAACGGGATCGTTATCAGGACGAAATGGCGACATGCAAACCGACGAAGAATCGAGGCGATGCGATTCCGAGTGGCTTCGCCGACAAAAGTTCGCGCTGAATCGAACAATCGGTCAAACCACTTTATTTTTCACCCTCGCTATGTCATCGTACGTCCGATGACAAAACCAGAACACTGAACGACATGTCACGATCGCTGAACGCCTACCTGAGCCTCGACGACTTCGAAAAAGCCGCCCGCCGCAAGCTGCCCCGCCCCCTGTTCGGCTACGTGGAAGGCGCCACCGAAAACAACCTGAGCCTGCGGGACAATCGCCGGGTGTTCGAGGAAATCCTCTTCCGCCCGCGCGTCCTGGTCGACGTCTCGGCCCGCGACCAGTCGGTCGACCTGTTCGGCACCCGCTACGCCGCGCCCTTCGGCATCGCGCCGATGGGCATCTGCTCGCTGACCGGCTATCGCGGCGACCTGGCGCAGGCCTGCGCCGCGCAAAAGGCCGGCATTCCGATGGTGCTCAGCAGTTCGGCGCTGATCCGCATGGAAGAAGTCGTCGAACAGGCGCCGGGCACGTGGTTCCAGCTCTACGTGCCACGCCACGAGGCGGCGGTCGAGGCCCTCGTCGACCGCGTGGCGCGCGCCGGCATCGACGTGCTGGTCGTGACGGTCGATTCGGCCGTGGTTCCCAACCGCGAAAACAACGTCCGCAACCGCTTCAAGACGCCGCTCGAACCGAATCTGCGCCTGTTGTGGGACGGCATCACCCACCCGCGCTGGTCGATCGGGACGTTCCTCCGCACCATCGTTCAGCACGGCATGCCGCACTTCGAGAACAACACGGCAGAACGCGGTACGTCGCTGATCGCGAAGAATGTCGAACGCGATTTCAGCGGGCGCGAGTACCTCGACTGGGAGACCATCCGGCGCATGCGCCAACGCTGGAAGGGAACGCTGGTACTCAAAGGCATCCTGCATCCGGACGACGCGCGGCGCGCCGGCGAGATCGGCATCGACGGCCTGATCGTTTCCAACCACGGCGGCCGCCAGCTCGACGGCTCACTGTCGCCCATGCGTGCGCTGCCGGCGATCGTCGAGGCGGCTGGCAGGCAAACCGTGATGATCGACAGCGGCTTCCGCCGCGGCACCGACATCCTCAAGGCGCTGGCGCTCGGCGCGCATTTCGTCTTCGTCGGACGCCCGTTCAACTACGCGGCCTCCATCGCCGGCGAGGCGGGCGTGGCCCATGCGATCAAGCTGCTGCGCGAGGAAATCCGCGCCGACATGGGGCTGCTGGGAATCAACCGCCTCGCCGAACTCAACACCGATTACCTGCATCGCTGACCGGAGCACCCACACCATGGAAAAACGTCGCATCCTGCAAATCGGCAACCTGCTCCCCGCCCTCGAGGACGGGTTGCGTGAACAGTATGCCGTCACCCGCCTCGAAGAGGCCGCCGACCCCGCCGCCTTCCTCGCCGAGCATGGCGGCGAATTCGTCGGCGTGGCCACCTCGGCCCTCCAAGGCATCTCGGCGGAGCAGATCGCGGCGATGCCGAATCTGCAGATCATTTCCTGCTTCGGTGTGGGGGTCGACAAGATCGCCATGCCCGACGCCCGCGCACGCAACATCCCGGTCGGCTACACCCCGGACATTCTCAACGACTGCGTTGCCGACACGGCCTTCGCGCTGCTCCTCGACATCGCCCGGGCCACACCGGAAGCCGACCGCTACGTACGTTCCGGCAAGTGGGCAGAACGCGGCCCGAACAGCTTCCACCTCGGACGCAAGGTCAGCGGCGCGCGGCTCGGCATCGTCGGCCTCGGGCGTATCGGCAAGACCATCGCCCGCCGGGCCAGCGGCTTCGACATGGACATCCGCTACCACGCGCGTCACCAGGTCCCCGACGCGGCCTGGGGCTACGAGCCATCGCTGCTGGATCTGGCACGCTGGGCGGACTTCCTGGTGGTCATCACCGCCGGCGGACCAGGCACGCGTCACCTGATCGACGCCAATGTTCTCGACGCGCTGGGTCCGCGCAGTTTCCTGATCAACGTTTCCCGCGGCTCGGTGGTCGACGAGCAGGCGCTGATCCGTGCTCTAACCGAAATGCGCATCGCCGGCGCCGGACTCGACGTCTTCGAAAACGAGCCGTTCGTTCCCGAGGCGTTGACCGCCCTCGACAACGTCGTCCTGCTGCCGCACATCGCCAGCGCCACCGAAGAGACACGTCTCGCCATGGCCCGGCGCGTCATCGACAACCTCGACCTGTTTTTCGCCGAAGGGCGACTGCTGTCAGCGGCGCCGTAAAGCGCGGCATGCCCGCGGCACAGAGCACCCGTACGCAATTTCAATTCTCACCGCTGAAAACAGCTCTATGGCGACAGCGCCTACCGGGGCAAGGCGCAGCGGGAACAGCTCAGAGCACTGGCGCCGAAGGCGAAAGACTTCACCAACAAGCGGGCCTGCAAGAACCGTCAGCTGACCGCGGCCGACAAAGCAACGAACCGGCGCAAGTCCAGTATTCGTTCCAAGATCGAGCATCCCTTCCTGACGCTCAAACGTCTCTGGAGCTTTGCCAAGGTGCGCTATCGCGGCCTCGCCAAGAATGCCAACCGGGCCTTCGCCATGCTGGCGATGATCAATCTCAACAAATGGGGCCGACCTCTGACAGGAGAGGTGCGTCCGGCATGAGCTGGATACGCGAAGATCCCCCGCATCCATGCCAAAAACCGGTGACTTATACGATGAAAAATCGATTTCTTTCACCATTTCGGCTCAATTTTGACGCGCCACCAAGTTTCGCAGTGGCTTATTCGGCGTTTCCCTAAATTCAACTGCTGCTCAATTTCGGTGTGACGTCGGAATGTCTCTGATCTCCCTCTGGTATCTCTATCTACTCGAGTGCGAGGATGGTTCGCTCTACACGGGTATCAGCACCGACGTTGATCGACGCCTTGCCGAGCATCTCAGTGGAAAAGGCGCTCGCTACACCCGGGCGCATCCGCCGCGACGTCTGCTCGCCTCGGTACTGATTGGCACCCGATCCGAGGCGTTGAAGGCGGAACTGTGGATCAAAGCTCTGCCGCGGGCCGAAAAATTGACCGGTATCCTGTCATTGGCCCGCGAACGCGGCGATTAGCCAGTCCGGCGCTCCCCAGCCCAGCCGTTCGGACAAACGTAACACCACCCACGCGGCTTCCCGGGGACTAAAGGCCGTTTCGCCGGCGAGCAGTCCTTGGTGGCATCGTGCCAGCACCTCGTCCTCGGTATAGTTTTTGTCGAAGGCGATGGTCGGCGCCTGCTCCGTCAAAGCTGTGGCCATATCCTCACAGAGTTCGTAACGGGCAAGAATCACTGCCTGCGGTGCGTTCGGTCGATCCCGGCCCGGAGTGAGGTACATCGCCATGAAGGACGGCGGAGGTTCAATCTGATTGTCGAGGGACATGCGTGTGTGACCTCAAATTTCCTTGACGAATTTCTTCCCAGGCCGCCGCGAATAGCGCAACAGCGCATCGCGAACCTCGAATTCCAGTTTGACGTTGCGGCCGCCGTAAATCGATTCCCTTAACCACGCGACTTCCCCGGTGATCGCCTCCGTGCCGGTCACGGTGCGATGCCAGGTTTTGCGGATCCCATCCCATTGATAGGCCGGCCCCTTGAGCAGGTCCTTCGTCTCGAAGGCCGAGTTCGGAGCGTGTCCGAATTTTTGTGGAAATGGGGTTTTGGTTACAGCTGAGGAAAGCGTTCCTCGAACTGGATGGTAAAGCGATTGAGCGCTGGCTTCCAATCGCGGATCGGCATCGTCCATTTCTGACTGATATTGCGCAGCGCCAGGTCGAACAATTTCATCAGCGCCTCATCGCTCGGGAACGAGCCGCGGTTCTTGGTCAGCTTGCGCAGGCTCATATTGACCGACTCGATAGCGTTGGTCGTGTAGATGCAGAAAACGTACTTGAGGAAGATCGGGCCGAGGACGAGGTGCTTGTATTCGGCGGCTTCCATGTTGGCGCGCAGCTTGTCGGCCGCCGCCCAGAGGTTTTCTTGATGTCGTCGAGCATTTTTCTATTCTTGGTCGGGCAAGCCGGGATTATGGGCCCAGGAGGCGGGAAACGGGCGTAAAGCGGGCGAGAAACGGACAGGAAGTGGCAGGAACTACGGAATTCGGAATTTGAGGCTCATTGCCAATCAAAAAACGAAAAGGGCAGCCGAAGCTGCCCTCCCTTGCACAACCGGAAATCGCCGCGCTTATTCCCTTTCGCCGCTGAGCGCCATCAGCAGATGCAACAGATGAACGAACAGGTTGTAAACATCCAGGTAGATGGCGAGGGTCGCCGAGATGTAGTTGTCCTCGCCGCCATTAACGATCCGGCTCACGTCGTACAGGATGTAGCCGGAGAAGAGCAGCACGGCAACCGCGGATACGGTGAGCGACAACGCCGGAATCTGGAAGAAGATATTCGCCAGAGAGGCGAGCAGGATCACAATCAGCCCGATGAACAGCAGCTTGCCCATGAAGCTGAAATCACGCTTGGTAACCGTCGCAATGCCGGCCAACACGAAGAAGATTGCCCCCGTACCACCCGCCGCGGTCGCAATCAGCGCCGGGCCGTTGGAAAAGCTCAGGGCGACGAGCAGGATTCGCGAGAGCATGAGCCCCATGAAGAAGGTGAAACCGAGCAGGAGAACGACCCCCATCCCGGAATTCTTCGTCCGCTCGATCCCCCACATGAACCCGAACGCGATGCCCATGAACAGCAGCAAGGACATCATCGGGCTGCCGGCGAACAACGAAAAGCCCATGCGCACGCCGAGCATCGCACCGGCGATCGTCGGAAGCATGGACAAGGCGAGCAACAGATAGGTGTTGCGCAGCACCTTGTTCTGCTGAACGGAACGCGCGTAAGTCGCCTGACCTGTCACTTGAAATTGCGGTTGCATTGAGAAGTCCTCCAGAGTTAAGACTGATGCGGGCGTAAGACTACAGAAGCCCCCTACCAGTTGCAAGGACGGAAGTAACAGGATGTAACGTGCTATGATGCGCGCCTCGGCAGCCCCCCAAAGGAGCGGCCACCAACGGAAGCGTGGCAGAGTGGTCGATTGCACCGGTCTTGAAAGCCGTTGCAACGATTCATAACCAATTGATTTTATTAGTTTTTGTTTTGAAATCTCCGCAACTTGCGGAAATCATTTCCGCAACCCGGCGGAAAACAGCAGGAAAAGGAAGCGTGGCCGAGCGGTTTAAGGCAGTGCTCTTGAAAAGCACCGAGGCAGGAATGTCTCCGTGAGTTCGAATCTCACCGCTTCCGCCACAACAAGAGACGCCTCCCCGGCGCAGAAAACATCCGGATCTGCACCGCAAGAAAATGCGCCAGCCCTGCTCTCCCGGCTTGCTCCAGCCGCAAGGATCGAGAAAATGAAACCTTTGCAAAACGTCTATCTATGCGGATTGGGCGCCCTCGGCGGCATGTACGCGAGTTGTTTTCACGCGGCCGCCGTGGAGAACGTGAAGGTCATTGCCGATCCCGAGCGGATGCAGCGTTACCAGGAACGGGGGATCACCGTAAACGGCACCCGCCTTCCCCTCTCATTCCTGGCACCGGGCGATGCCGCGCCCATCGCCGATCTGATCGTGATCGGGGTGAAGTGGCATCAGCTGCAGCAGGCGATTGCCGAGGTGCGGCCCTTTGTCGGAGAGCAGACGATCATTCTGTCCCTGCTTAACGGTGTCGATAGCGAGGACGTAATCAGCCGCGAACTGGGGATTGCACAGCCGCTCTACTCCTTTGTGGTGGAAACCGACGCCGGGCGAAAGGGCGACGATATCGAGTATCGAACACTCGGCACGATCGTGTTCGGCGAGAAGCGCAACACCACGATCTCGCCACGGGTGGCCGCGGTCCGCGAACTGTTCGAGCGCACCGGCATTCCTTATCGCATCCCCAACGACATGCTGCGTGAGCTTTGGTGGAAATTCATGCTGAATGTCGGCATGAACCCGACCTCGGCGGTCATGCGAGCGCCCTACGGAGCCTTTCAGAAATGCGCGGAAGCGCGCCAGTGCGTGCGCATGGCCTGCCGGGAAGTGATCCAGATCGCCGGAAAAATCGGCATCGCACTGAGCGAACAGGATATTGACGCGATTTTCCCGATCATCGATCGCCTGGCCCCGGAGAAAAAGACATCGATGTTCCAGGATGTGGAGGCGCAGCGTAAAACCGAGATCGAGATTTTTGCCGGCGCGGTCGTCGAACAGGGGCGACGCCACGGCATAGCGACGCCGGTCAATGACCTACTGTTCAACATGATCCGGGGGATCGAGCAGAACTATCCGGCGGCGTAGCTATACGACTCGCCCCCCTGGCCAGCACCTTATCACGCCATCGACGCCCGATCGCTACAGGCGTTTCTCCTGTTCCGGCGCTCCATCGTCGACTTTCGACGCCAACGGTTCGACGCGTCACCCCACGCAGACCCTGAACAGGGTAGCGTGTCGCTTGCGCGCTTCGTAGCGCATCGGGGCGACGCCTTCCAGCTGATACCGCAACGCGTTGCCGGACTGGAATCACAAGGGGAAGCATGTCCTGAAACGGACAACGAGGCAAACGGCAGACACAAAAAAAGACCAGAAGGAACATAACCTACTGATCTTTGATTGATTCTACTGGTGGGCAGTACTGGGATCGAACCAGTCCCCGCCGTGTGAAAGCTAAAAATATAGTCGTTTTTGACAGCTATCTAGTGGTTCCAAACGATGTTAAGTCCAATTAATTTCTCTACTTAATTGAATTAAGTGCGTTTTTATGTCACTCGATTTGTGACATCTTAACACGATTCAAATCGGCAAATAGCCAATTTGTCACAGCATCTAAAACAAATCTTCAATCGTCGGCTATCTCTTTTTTTTAGCTTAGTGACGACTGCTTGCAATTCATCTCATTTGGCTTAAGATAAGCGGACTTGTAAGATCAGGTTGGAGATGTGCCTCCGAAATTGCACGCTAATTCCAGATTCATGCTGGAATTCATTCAAGTACCTTGAACTGGGCACACAGATCAGCCAAGACACAGATGTGGCATTGAATCAATGCTCATCTATTAAGCCACAGAGAGCAAATCTCTGACTGATAGGCATCGTGCGCCCATAATTTCCCGTGCGCGTTACCTGCCAGCCTCTAGCACCCAATCCCTAAAAAAGGGGTATCCGGATTATCGGGGGGACGGCATAGATTTTCCGGCTAGAATTTCCCCGCATCAAAGATAGTTCTGTTCCCAAAAATCAGAGCTTATTGCTTGCCTTGAGCGCTATTTCGATTGTCTGCAACGGCAACACAAGCGATAGTGATGCATCGAGCAGCCGCATGGATCCGAAACTCTCATACCAAGCCACCGCGCGCTCATTCTTGGCGTCGATCAACATCACCGTGCCGCCCACCTCGGCCGCCACTCGCAAGCAACGCCTTCCAGCAGCTAGAATCAGTTGGCCACCCAGCCCTTGGCCCTGCACGTCGAGGCTGGTGGCTAGGCGAGCTAATCGGAAGGCGCCAACGTCATGACGGCCAAGACCTTTGCGAATGGCTTCAGGAGAACTCGCGTAATCAATCGAGGCCGGGCTCAGGCTGTAATAGCCTAGGATTCGCTTTTCATTGCCAGCGTCGACCGCCACAAAGGTCTTCGCTGCGCCGCGCTCATGGCTCTGCCGCGCATAGCTTCTCAGGAACTCATTGAGATCCGCGTTCCGGCAGTCGAAGCCCCGGCGGTCGTGTTCTTTTGAAATTGGCTCCTCGCGCCACCTGGGGATGGCCATTACGCCGGCAAAGCTTTCGCGGCAGCCAGCAGCTTAGCGTTCGGCTTCGGCGGGTTCTCGAGCAAAGACAGGACGCGCTCGCTGTCACGTTCCGACAGCATGAGCCGTTCGGCTTGATCAATGACTTCGTTTGCCGCTTGCACAGCGTTCCGCACAATGAAGTCGGTGAGGTCCGTGTTCTTGATGGCGGCCGCGCGCATCACTCGGGCCTTATCGGCCGGGCAAATTCTGAGGGCAACTCGACTATTTGTTTCGATCGCAACTCGTGGCATGGCAACCTCCTGTGTACGCTTTGAAATAGTACGCGGTTTGTGCCGCAAGTCAATAACGTACGCTTTAAAGACGTGCAAATCGATCACCGATTCTAAGCGTCGTCCACCGGTTAATCCGGATGCCCAAAAAAAGATAGTCGCAAGGGCTCATCTTGCCTTGCCGAACGGCTGACTTTGCTCAGCGCATTTGATTTTCGATTTTCTATCCGCGGTTAGGAGTGCGTCATGGAATTCTCTATTGAAGCTCTGCCGACAGTATCGCTTTGCAGCGAGGGTGGCGCTTGCTCAGACGAAACCTTTCCCGACAATCTGCCGCATCGCGCAACAGATCCAGGCATTTGTCGAGTTGTCGATGCTCTGATCCACGCGTTCCGTATCCCGGAATCTGGCATCGGAATGATCGCACTCGCGGCTGCAACACGCCGCGACCTGGCTTCGCTCAAATCTATCGCGCCGAAAGTTTTCGTACCCGACTGGGCAAGCCGCATCTGCGAGATCGTAAGCCCCTTGTCAAAATCACGAGGAACCGACGAATCTCGCGATCTGATCGCCCTGCGCGACCTCCCACGCTTGCCTATTCGCGACTACCTTGCTCCGCTGGGACAAGGACTGCCGCTCTCCAAGGTCCGCATTCTCCAGGCGATCCGCGCGCTCCTGACCTTAGTCATCCTGAGCACAAAAGGAGAGTTAACCGCAGATCTGGCGAGAGAACTTGCGCGCTGGCTTAATGGCAAGCTACCGGCAGGCTTGGACTCCGCCACGCTAACCCCGTACTCACTGGCTCAGTTGGTATCGGCAAAAAATTTGCGCCCCGAGACGATCAAACTCATCAACCAAATAGCCTTTGCCATTCAAAACGAGCTGCGTAACCCATTCGGCGAGCCGGTTCATGAGCCGCTCGTGATTGCCAAAAGAAACGTCAGTGATGGCCATGCCAAAGACGGAAAAGAGGGGCCTGAGGCTATTCAAGCTGTCGAGCGAGACATCCTTTCCGATCGTCTTGCCGAACAAGCGAGCGCGACCCGCCGTAGATTTTCCGGCCTCGTCACGTCAGGGGAACTACATCATTTCGAACTCGAACTGGCATTCCCGCAAATCCTGGCATTCTGTAATGGCGACAACGACGACGAGGCGTTCGCTGCGGAAACAGCCTTCCATATCGGCATCCTGCCATCGCAATATCACCGGTTCCCGCTCAGCTTCCCCGGAAACCGGGGGTACGCCATCTGCCCCGAAGGAAATGCCATTCGCCTGGATCTGACGAAGGTGATCGGGGGATCTGCCGAGGATGAAGCCGCCGATGCGCGCGCCGTGATCATTCCTTTTCCCGACGAGTTTGCACGTCGAATCCAAAAGCGTCTTTCAAAATTCCCCGCTGCCAAATCGTACGATCAGCTGTTTTCCGTCCCAATGGACGAGTTACAGCGTTCGACACGTTCGATGTTGCGCTCAATCTCAATCAGCTCGCACCGCGTAACACTGACACGACTGGCGCGATCCCGCGGGCGCTACTCGCTTTATCACTGCCGAGATGAAGCCTACGCCGCCTTGATAGGGGTGGACTTTCTCCTCGGCACTACGGCGAACTTCAATTACCTGTCAATTCGTGCCGAGCGTCTTAAATCTATATTGCGAGTGTGCTATCGAGGTCTCGGCTATGCCGGTGACTTGGCCACAGAAAACGTAAGAGACGTAAGGTCTCCTTATCTTCCGAACGAACACCAGGTGGCTGCGTTACTGACCCAACTCGCCACCAAATCGGCCGCAGCAATTGCGTCATTACCCAACCATTGCCGAATCCAACAGCTGTTCGCCACGCATTCGTCGATCGCCAAGGATATCTACGTCCTCACCAAATTTCTGACTGGATCACGCCCAGTCGAAATTGAAACCGTTACACGCACACAGGTTAACCTCGTGCAGGGGCTTGCCGCGATCACCGACAAGCGTATTTCGCCGTATCACGAGCGGCGGTGCATCGCTCTACCCGCTTATGTCGTTGAGTGGCTGGGCACGTATGCAGATTGGCTCCGGCTGGTTGCCTGCCGGCTTAGCAGAACGGACCGCGAGCAGGCGGCGTTGATCAACTCTGCGGCTACGTCGAGCTCGCAAGATTGGCACCCACTGTTCTTTTCCCTGAACAGCGAAGGCGCGTCCGTGCCGATCGGGTCGCAAGTACTCGCCACCACCCTAGCGAGTTACGGCATCGCTTCAAACGCAGGACGGCACTGGGTAGACGCAGTGGCGCGCGACGCAAACATAGACAGCGCCGCCATCATGGGGCACGCCGGCCGAGGCAACCCGGGCCAAGAACTCTTTGGACGGTGGAGCGGCGCCACTCCGTCAATTGCCCTCCGTCCCGTCTCCCAAGTGGTCGATCGGTGGCTGGATCGACTCAACCTGCCCCACATTCCAACAATCACGCCAAGGACAGACAAACGGCTTACCGTCCCTCACAACGCTCGTCCCTACGTACCGAAATTGCTCGAGACCAATACCGGATGGATGGAAAGCGCATCACCCCGGGGCCCAAGCGAGGAACCTTGCCCGCTTTCGCGGTCGACGGCGGCCCAGGCAGCGAGCTTCCCGCGAATCTTCAGCCTATGGCGCGAAAACACCCCACCACCGGGGTGGGCCGGAGTTGCATTGAGCCTCGTTCTGGAGGATGGGGTCATCTGTGAGGCAGAGCTACTTGGCGTTCTTGCCCAGATAGCGACCGGTACGGTTTTTGAGAGCCCCGACCGGGTGTTCGTCGACAGCAACACGCGGTCACATGGCATTCGCCGCACTGACCTGTCTATCGTCACGCGTCAGCTCGCACGCAAAGTCTCCGCAAATGACGCCGTGCCGATAGCGCTCACCGATCTGGATGCGCCTGTGAAAAATTGGAGCGCTTCGCACGTCCCTCCTTTGTCCACGAAGGACATCGTCGCTATCGCCGAAGCCTATGTAGTAATGAATTTTCCAGCGGCCGTCAGCGCATGGGCGCGCGGCGAAACGTTTGCAAGAACGAGTCGCCCGGCAACGGTGGCAAGGGGTATTCACGGCCGCATGGAGCCTCCAACATTCAACCTCCAGCGACGCGTACACCGCTCAATCGCGCTCAGATCCACGGCCGAAGCGATACAGCTCGCAAAGAGCAAGCGCGAGGGAGGCGCGTCGCACGAGACGGCGATCAACGTCCTTCGCGACGCGCTGGAGTGCATCCGCGCTGACGGGTGTGACACCGTCCACACGCGAATGGAGATCGGCTATTTGCTGGAGCTATCGAAAACTCTTTCCAATCTGAATACTTTGCTCCGCTACGAGAGCGGGGCGCGCAGCTTCATTCGACTGGCCGCCGATGCAATCGCCGAGTCTGGCGCAGACGACATCGAATGGAAGCAGCTCATCGCGGTTGCTCTGGAAGGGCGGATGGACGGGAGCGCGCCGGACATTACAGCCATCAACTCAGCGCTACGTTGGATGGGCCTCGATATCAACGTTTTTCGACGGACGGCGGCCCCGCCGTCCTCCCTCAGCTATGCTGAAATCGTATCTGCGCGCGAGGTAACAATTGCAATCAACCTTTTTGAGGGGCAGCGGCGCCGCCTCGGTGACGACTATCATCTGGCCAGTATCGCCATTCTCCTTCTCGCTGAACTTCCGCTCCGTTGGGATAGTGTCGCGCATCTGCGGTTGTGCGACCTGACGCTAACCGTCCCCTGCCCCCACTTGGCCATCACCGAGGAAGCAGGCGCGAATCTGAAGTCCAGGAATGCTGTCCGAGTTCTCCGGTTGACCAATCAGAATCTGGTTCGGGACCTCGAACTGCTTGCCGATGTTCGGCGCGCTCGCTTTCCGGATGACCCCTATGTGCCACTTTTCGGTGATGCCAATGATCCTCGCTCCAACGAAACGGCAAATCGCGTCCACCGACTGATCACGGATGCCCTGTGGCGTGCCACGGGTTCACCTGTGATATGCGTTCATGATCTACGGCATCACGCCATCACGCGACGCATCCATTCTTTTCTGTCCCCCGGCGCCCATTTAACGCTCGACACGTTGGCATTGCGCCAAGGCCTGATCGAATGTGCCATCGACGCGGGGCAAAGCTGGCCACAAGTGTCGATGGAAAATTACGGGCATGGCATGGAGCAGTTAAGGACGCAGCATTATCGCGGCTTGCTTACCGAACTGGACCCGCCATCTGATGTGTTTATTGCGGCGGTCACCGGAGTCCCGGCCGCCACCATTCGAAAACGCCGCAGCCGTGACCCCGGTTATATACCCGATCTCGCCGAGGGATTCGCGTGGGACGACTTCGGTCAAGGAACGACCATCGTCCCTCTGGCCTCGCTTGTTGACGACAGTCGCGATCACATCGCCTTAACCGCAGAGGACGGCGATCACACAACGAATACCCGGCGAGCCGTTTATGTCGGCTTGCGGCTGTTAGGGGATAGAGAAGAAGTCGCCCGCGCCGTCAGTGGTCTCTCATTCGAACACGTACAGAATCTTGAGTTAGCTGTGGCCACTGCGCCGCAACGGCTTGGGAGCGCATTGCTTGCCCGCCACGACATTAACCGGCAGGTTTTCCTGGACGATGTACTCAATACGGAACTCGCGGTCGCAATGTCAGCTATTCAACCCGAACGTTCCAGCATCGCACGTATCGAAAAATCCCTGCAAAGGGCTGGAGAGGAGTGGACATTCGCCAATCCTCAAGACGCACTCGACTTGACCGCCTGGATACGGATTTGGGCGGCCAACGACATTTCCACTGAGTTTCTGTTACGCCCCGCGGAGCGCAGCGTCGTTGACAGCGACATCCTTGGTCGGGCTCGCAGTGCAGGATTTGCAAGAGCGCGGACGCTCCCTCCCCGACATTTCAGACGAGGCGTGAGAGCTATCCTGCGCTTCTTTCCGAAGTCCGCAACGGCAACCAAAACAACGCGTACTCGCGCATCTCCACAGAAAGCGTTTCTCGTCGGTGCGTGCGCGCTGGCAATCCTCTATTACCCCCTCCGCGGAGAAAACGATGTCCAGGCAATACAAGTCAAGTAAACGTATGAAACGCCCGTTTGATCCCATTGGACTCAAGGAAGGGCGCTATGCAACCATCGCCGACATGTCGATTCCACCGAGCGGGAATCCCGTCAGTCCCGAAGTTCTATGTGCCAAGGTCCAGCAAGCCGCAAAGGACTTGCGAAACGTGTGTCCGGGTCATGCTCCGGTATGCTTGATCGTCGACTGGCAATCGGACATCCGCTTTAGAGCCGCAATCATGGCGTTACCGCAAGGCGCCCTCGCTATCAATAATCAGGGCGATTGGTCTTCGTCGGACGGCCAAAGAAAACTGGAAAACTCTGCGCTTGCAGAGGCCGAAGAAATCGCCACCGTCGCTCGGCGGACATCCCAAGCCGCTGTTGATATTGGCAACGCCATGGCGACCGAGGCGGAAAAGCGGAGCATTCCACTTCACGAAGTCGTCAAGACAATGATCAGCAGCCCGGATGAGTCCGTTTCGCGTTCCACATACGGGCGCGCACGTAGTGCGGAAGCGCATATTATTGATCAGGCCCGAATAAGTTTTTACGCGGCATAGCGAACCTGTTTGTCCTGAAAGAAGGCCTTGATGCGTTCAGGCGAACGCTCAAGTTCGGTCATGTGCTGGGTCGCGGCGGAGCGGAGTTTGGCTTTGGTACGGGCTGGGACTTTTGACCCCATCGCCTGTTTGAGATCGGCATTCAATCGTTCCTCGGGGTTTAATTCCGGGCTGTAGCTCGGCAGGTAAAACAGTTCGATCTGCTCGGCGTGTTCGGTCACCCATTTTTTCACCGGCTTGCTGTGATGGACACGCAAGTTGTCGAGGATCAGGAAGACCTTCT
>NZ_JCANUT010000040.1:0-37487 GCF_059569095.1 Propionivibrio pelophilus DSM 12018
GATGCAGAACGGCTACATCGAGAGCTTCAACGGCAAGTTCCGTGACGAGTGTCTGAATGAGCAGTGGTTCGAGACCTTAGCCCAAGCCAGAGCTGCTATCGCCGTTTGGCGTCAGGATTACAACGAGGTCAGACCACACAGCAGTTGTGGTCGAATGCCGCCAGCCAAGTATGCCGCGTTACATCGCCAGAAATCGATCGCGATAACGCAACCCAATACCGAAGGAATCCTTTAACCTTGCAAGCGGACTTCCTGCGAATTGATTGGTACGGCTACAGGGGGCAGGTCAGGATAACCGCATTATTCTTCCGATGCAAAACTTTCTAAAAGTTCGAAAGCAATCAACGACTTTTTACTACTTCGGCGTTCTCTACTCTCAAGCCATGCTCCTCCAAGCCATTTTGAGTACATCTGAAATGAATCCATTGACAAAGGAACATTTCTGTATTCTTTCATTTTTTCTCGTGCTTGCTGTTGCATGTGTTTAGCTATTTCAATCAATTCTTTCGACGAGATGCCGTCACTTTGGCTAATAATTCTATTTCGTATCTGTAAAAATCCGATGATGATTGCGTTTCGTATTTGCTCGTCAAATTCTCCAAGTGAGCAAAGAGAAGTTTTAATATCATGAAAAAGTCGCTCACTATGAGCCTCGTTATTCTGATCTTTTATAAATGATATAAACCCCATTTCTTATCCCATTCCTTAAGTTAAATAATTACTTCCCCAGTTGAAGCTTCTAAATAGGCATTTAGTTGCGCGGGTGACTTAAGTTTTACGATGTACTGGCAGCCCTGTTCCTGTGGTTGCCAACGAGGGCATCCGAGAAAATACATATCCAGCAGTCGACCACCGTTCTCTTTTTTTTTCTGCAACACCAAAGGTTCGCCATGCACAGGACAACGATAGACTTCGGTCGGACTAGCTCTATTGTTATTTCTAACCGCCTCAAATCGCTCGATTACATGGTCGCTATGATTGAGAACAATTTTTGAGAATTCAGGTGCTGTTAATTCAGCATATTCCGGACGTTTTGCGCGAGCGAAAATGTCGAAATCATTTGGATCTAGCTCCTCCCAGTGATTACACAAATGTGGAGTGCCGCTCTTCCCAGGCCAATACCACCCCGTACAACCCCAGCCAAAATCAGCAGTGCCTACTGCTGTTTTCATTCTGTTCCACTGCAACTGCATCTGCCATCCGCATTTCGGGCACTTCTTTCCATAAATAGTTTGGCCAACCGTTGATTGCAGAAGGTGGGATGTGGAGTCATCAATCGTTATCGCCGCATATTCTTCTTCATGATCGGTAATGCTTTCGGCAATCCTCATTTCATCGGAGCCCTGCAGCAAACCAATCAACTCTCCTCTTCGATGAATTAGTTCGATTCGCTGATCATGCTCTCGGCTTGATAGTCCGCGGGTACGATAAATACCGGCTAACCTTGCCAATCTGTTATTTACATCGAGGATTTCGAGTTTTGCGTCTGCAATATTGACCGAATTTATTGCGCCACTGCGCTCCCTTTGCCGCCGATTCCATTCGTCGCGTGCTGCTTGTACTGCGGCAACGATTCTCGGTTTAACTTCGGCAGCAACTCGTACAGCGATTCGCGCAAGCGCTCCACCGCCTGCAATCGCAACCTTTGCAATACCAACAGCTAGACTTTCTAAAATGCTCGATAAGATTCCCATGATCAAGCTCTCCCAAACAGAGCTTTGATCCCAGCACCTAGTGCAGCGGCACTATCCGACGTTCTCGCAACAACCTTTTTCCCAATCGTCTCTGTGCGTGTAGCGGCGTCGAACCCTTCTGCCGCTGAATTTACGGCGAATAACAGTTGATGTGCTTCCATCGGTATGGAAATCGGTAGATCCTTGTAGGCAGCGGGTTGAATCGTCGCATCGACCCCCAGGTGGTAGGCAATTCCGACGCTCGTTCCCAATGCGAGCTGGCCGGCGATCTGGTTTTTTGTCGAAATTAGCGAATCCCAGAACGGCGATCTCTGGCCACGCGGGATTTTTTCGCAAACGATGTCTGCGAGGTCAGCCAAGGCCAGAATTGCCCCCTCGATAACAATGCCGGCGATAATCGAGTGGGTATAAATTGAGCGATGGTCACCGATGCCAAACATCGTGATATCGGTATCCGGAATGCCGCCATTGCCATCCAGACCTCCTGAACCCACCACAAAACCGAGGGCAAGCGCCAGAACGCCGGGAGCATTCTTTTTTGGATCTTCACGAAGTGCTCTGATTACTATCGACAGCGTCCGATAAATTCTTTGCCCGAGGTCAATCGTCGTGTCGATGCCGTCAGCCGTTCGGTCACCAAGGTGCGTTCCCAAGTGATTTTCTCGCCAGGCTCGGGTGGCATTTTCACCTTCCTGCCTAGCAAAACTGGCAATGCTTTTGATCAGGCTGGCGAAGTTCTTAATGCGACGTTTTCCAATGACGGGGAAACGACGTGCGGACGCCACGCCCCACTTCCTCATGTCTGCAGCATTCGTTTGCTGAACAGCAAGGCGCAATTCTTCAAAAAGACGGTTTTCGTCTCTCAATTCGACGGCGGGGTTGTTTTTCATTTTTTTCACCTTAATCCGAACGCTACGTTGACTAAATCAACATATACGCCGGATTCGTATTCAACAACATAATCCCTTCTTCTATTCGTCATTGTCAACGACTCTTGTTGTTCGAAAGGACAACAAAGTGGTTGATTTGCGAAAAGATCGGTCTCGTTTTCTTGCCTCCCTGATCGGTGCGAAGGTCGCGCAGCGACGTAAGGGGCTGGGCTGGACGCAGGATAATCTTGCTGAACAGATGGGCGTGGACGCGGAAACCGTGTCTCGCATCGAGCGAGGCGTTCATCTGCCTTCCTTGTTAACGCTGGCTCGTGTAGCGGATACGTTGTGTTGTGAGCCCGGAGAATTGCTTTCAGCGGAGCCTCTGGCTGAAGGAACTGACCTAGAGATGATCGCCGTATGGCTGCATGGCCTGAAAGAGGAGGACAGGCTGTTCGCGCTGGAGTCTTTGAGGCGCCTCGCTGACCATTTGCGGGCAACGCAAGTGAAGGAATAGGCATCGCGTCGGAACCAGTTGGCATGTGGGTACACTGCCACTCTAGTTCTTAACGGCTCAATTTTCCCCTCAAGTTTTTCGTTTACCCATAAAACGCGACCAGTGGCTTGGATTCTTGGCCGGCAAAGCCGCCCCATCGCCGTGACAGGATATCGTCCAAGATATGGACGAATATTTGCATCTGCGGGATGCAATCATGGACCACTGGAAACGCACCGCTGCTGTTTTGAGCGGTGAGCACCTGAACTGCCCATATCCGCGTTTGCCAGAAGAGCAGCTTTTTTCCCCTGATTTTGTGTATCTCAAACCTGATAAAGGGGGCGCTGAATTCTTCAAGCCAGTTTTTTGCCGTGATCGTAATAAAGCCTTGAGAGGCTGTTTCCAGGCTCAATGAGCTTTTATATCCCTGCTGTGCCCACCTTTCTGCATGCCCCTTTAGCAGATCGAGATCGACGGATGAATATGGAAGATGGTTCGCCCGGAAACTACTGTCTGTCATCTCCGGAGCCTTCATGTGTTATTCCTCTGTCAACTCAACGGACTTTTCCCAAGCGATGGCCCGAGTTTGCTCCACTTGGGAGCAAACTACCTGAAGGTCAGGGATACCGTACATTCTGCCAAAAAGATGACTACAAATTAGACGGCGGACACATTCGCCAAGAGTAAGCGCCACCGCGCCCGCCACTGATTGCAAATCGGCCTTCATCTTTTCGGGGAGGAATATCTTGATGGCGAAAATGTTCTTGCCGAGTGACGGCATGGGCTCTGCCTCAGCTCCCATCATCGAGCTTTTATACCGTTTTGGCTCATAAAGACCGATACGGCTTTCGCGCATCCGCAAAAGTTCATGATAGCCATAAAGATAGCTCGCAAAAAACTCTGTTAAGTAGACGGTCATCGACGATTCATCGCGTTCAGCGAGTGCTTCGAGCGCCGTTTTTGCTACATCGGGTAGCCAGATGCGCAGCTGTTCATCTTGCACGTTGAGTTCCGAATAGTCCCTGTCTGGAACCAGTTCTTGAAGCCCATGAGCCAGAGAAGCATGTTCCCACTCTGCCAGTCGGTCGCGTGATATGCGCATTTTTCCCTACGATTTTCATCATGAATATCCGCATCGTACTCCCGGAAATCGCGAATAACGGCCTAAAGGGAGAGGTTGCACAGACAAAATAGTGAGTCCATCGGCATTTGTTAATGATCTTGTTCTTGTGTACGGGAGATATATATTGTATATTGCTTATATTGAATATACTGAAATCGTGACCATGAATGAAATCTTGATCAAGATGGAAAATGCGGCCTCTCAGATAATGGATGCAGTCATGGCTTACTCGCCCAGCGATGATTCGTATTTTGTACTTAAGGTTGGTCTGGACACAGAGGGACAAACCAAGCCGCTGCTTATTGTGGGCAACATGCATCGCAAGTTCGACGACGGCAACTGCGTTGTTCTCCTGAATGCGGAACGCAGCTTGGCAGAGCAAATCAAACCCGCCGTTGGCTATTCGGATCACATTCTGAAAGAAATAGTGAAGGGGCGGTGTGAAGCGATGTCGATGTTCCACTGGTTGGCTGGGAAAACTGTGATGATCAGCAGCTATCGGGCACGAAAGAAACGCTTGTGCTGACCCCACGCCAAATGCGGTTTGCCGACGAGTACGTTCTTTGCGGCAATGCAACCGAGGCGGCACGACGTGCAGGGTACAGCGATAAAACGGCACGGCAGATTGCCGCGGAGAACCTGTCAAAACCAGTCGTTTTGGAGGCTATACACGCTCGTCAGGCGGCAAATGCCGCGCAATTCGAGATAACCAAGGAAGACGTTCTGGCAGGGATTCTGAAGGCGATAGACATGGCCCGAGAACAGAAGAACCCTGCAGCCATGATTCAAGGTTGCGCCACGATTGCCCGCATGCTGGGCTATTTCGAGCCGGAGACGATCAAGGCATCTGTTTCAGGCGATGTAGAGAGTCATAGGGCGAGATTTACAGCCATGTCGGATGCCGAATTGATTGCGCTGACGCGGCGGCGTTTACCGACGTAGGCCATTTTTCTTCTTTTTTACTATAGAAATGGAGGCCGTCACTTCGTCACATCGTCACTAGCCGTACCCTGTCGGGCGCACAAAACACCCACCGATACAGCGTTTCAGTAGTGCGTTGGAAGACTTTCCAATAGGAACTGCGAATCACCAAGGACGATGTCGTCGCCAACCTTCTGAGAACCATCCAGTTGGCTCGGGCGCAGCAGAACCCCGCCGCAATGATCAGCGGGTTGGTGCAGATCGCCAAGCTATACGGCTTTATGAGCCAGACGTCAGCCGGATCGAGATTTCAGGCGAGGCACTGCGGCTAAAACACTGATTCGCAGCCATGTCTGACAATGAACTGCTCGCGGTCATTGCCAACCATTAGTTTTTTTCGGGCGACCGGATTAAACCGATTTTTACTAGAGCAGTCTTAGAAGCTGTTCACGATCTTCCATACGTCACTAACCATCGGGAATCCCCCTCAACCGAGCCACTTCTTGGGTGAGAATTGCAGGTTCGAGCAACGAGTGCCCGCATCCCTTCACATGAGAAGGGCCAAAAAAGGGAGGGAGATTAATGCTAAACGACGAATATCTTAGAAGTCGAAGCTGTCCTGATGACTTGAGGGTGATTGCATGTCAGGAACATATTCTTTGATTGCCTTGTCGATATCAATGCGACGCCAAGTTCCAACCTCAAAAGTAAGCCCATTCCCATCGGCCCTTTCCCGTTGCTTTGAGCCGCGTATTGCCCCGCTTCTCTCAAGAGCGTCTCCGCAGACATTTGCCAAATTTCGTCTACCAACGATCAAAATCCCAAAAGGGAGTCCGAGTTCCAATAAGCGTTGTTTGACTGTTATAAACCCTTCCGGATCGCGATATGCGGGGCTTGTTCTTTCCAGATCGGTTATTCGCCCTTCGTGTATGTCGATACTCTGACCTTGCTTTGTAAAAGTAGCATGCGTCGCTTGTGCTAACGACTGGATGGCGTGCATTGCCTGATCAACTTCTACAGTACCGGTCACAACTTGATCTGGTGTCATCCTGGACTGCATCAAGTTCTGTATTTCGCGCTCTTGTAGCGAGTAGCCCCACTCCTTCAACTGAAGGATGTTTTTCGCGAACCGCTCAGACTCTCGACGTTTGTTTGTCTCTTTTGGCAAGTCTCCTCGAACGACTGCCTCCATCCAGTTTCTGTGCCACTTATCCAACGTCGCAGCTATAGGTGGCCAACGAAAAACCTTCACACCAGCACATGCAGCAACAAAAGGCCCGCCCTTCATATTTGCTGCCCGTGCATCTGCAAACTTCTCAAAATAATCTGGCATGAAATATGGGGCCTGAAGTACTTGGCACCATTGGGAAATACTGCCCCAAATCAGTCCATCTGAGTGATACACGGAAATCGTATTGTCAAAGGGACCGGTAACTTCAGTAGGCTTAGCATTTCTTAGCGGTTCCATATCGCGAGCACCATGGGAAAGATCATGGCATCGAACACAAACAGCAACCAGCATATCCAAAGAATGAGGTTGTCCAACTTTGGGATAGCGAATGTGGTGTACATGCGTTGCTGACTCACCACAGTAATCACACAACCCCTTGGACCTGGCTAGTGCCGCTTGACGAAGTTCTTGCCATTCGTCTGAATCGAGAAAGTCGCCGTAGTTCATACCAAAGCAATGCTACACCGACTGCTTCATTACTACATATGCGAATCGTTCAATGACCTCAAGAGTTGGTAGCGTAAATACTCAAATGGTGTCATCGGCCACTAATTCGCCTAGTAACTATTGAGGCGGCCAGAATATGTTTGAACTGTTGCTCCCTGAGATCACAGAACCGGGGCGTTCTCGGAGTTCAAACTTCACTTGGCCGGATCAATAGATCTTCAACTAGCCCCATTTCTATCTGTTTTCACTTCCCTGAAATAGGAATGCAAATCGAGTAGCTTGGGGTTATTACTCAATTCGGCGCTCCGCACCCAGATAATCTGGATACCCGTTTTTCTAGCCTAGGGTAAAAGCCGGAAAAGATCGTCACGTCACACACATCGTCACCGTTCCCGTGATGATGTGACGTTGGTGACGATCTTTTCCTATTGTTTAACCCTGCCGAAAATTAGAAACTCTCACCGAGCGGCCTCGACGGTCACGCTCGAGCATTTCGACAGAAATCCCCGTCCGTCGCAAACCCGGAGCGATCCGTTTCAGCTGTGCTGCAAGGCCGCGTGCCGATTTCGGCCAGTGGGAACGATCAATACCAGGGAGTTCCGACAGTTCGCCAAGGAGGCTCAGGCATGTCCCTTTCCACGGTTTGGGCCGTCCTTCCATCAGGATAGAGATGGCATTGGAGATACCAAAGGTCTCCAGACCGCGCAGAACGCCCTCCCCTTGGGCTTCATCGAGCACATCCGAGAAATGCCCTGCGGGCAACCCTTGCGCGAGGCAGATAGCCTCGCCAAGCATCTGATAGTCGATCATGCGCTTCTTTTTTCCTTCATCGAGCTTCACCTTTGGCAGTTTGCGTAGCGCATTCGATAGCAAATGAAGGAGGCCGGTAAATATGGCGGGGTAGTCCTCCTGCCAATTGGCGTCGAGTACCTGCTCGTTCTGCCTCTGCGCCGACGGGATCGACGGCAACTCGACCGAGATCGCCCGGTCGATCAGGTCCGACTGGCTGGTTACCGGGTTGATGCCGTTGAAGATCACCGGGTTCTTGCACCGCAGGACAAACTCGTCGCCGTTGGTATAAAGCGCCCTAGTCGCGAACCCGCCCCCAGTAGAAATGACACAGAAAGCGTCCTGCTGATCCGGGGTCAGATTGGACAGGTTCTCGTATGACACGAGATAGCTGCCGCTCGCCGCAACGTGGATGTCCTCGACCGTCTTGGGGCGGGCACGAAGCGGCACCTCGTTGGGATCAATGAGATCGCGCAACCGACGCTGCGCGGAAGACTTTGCCGATCCCATTTCACCCGTCAGTTCAAAAACCGGGAATGGAGTGTCGGGACGCAGACTATCCAGCAGCCACGCGAGAACCAGTGACCGGCGGTGATCGGGGATGTTGATATGCTTCCACAACTTGTTAACATCACCCTCCGGCAGTACAGCGGGAAACGGGCGCATGCCCTTGCTCCGAATGAAATAGACCGGTGAGCGGTCCAGCACCTGAGCACCGTGCTCATCCACCCGGATGACACGCCATGCATCGTCGCAGCAGTCAATGAAGTAAGCATCGCCGACCTTCGCACAGCGCTGGTGCACCGTGATCTGCTCGCCTTCATGGTTGCCGATCGCGTTGAGTGTAGCCAGCGCCGTATTCATGGCCTGATCAGGGATGCCCATGCGGTGGGCCTTGTAAACAGCAGCCCGCAGCCATTTTTTGAACCCTTGGCCGTCAACGAGATGCACCGCGCGATGCCCGTCCACCTCGACGATAGCGACACCTCGACCGTCTGCGTCGTGGTGATACTGGCAGTTGGTTTGCGCCACCTGCAGAATCAGGTCTTGGTTGCTGTCCTGATGGCTATCGCGCTCGGAAGCAGTCAGCTTGTCGAGACGAGTCTTGCACCCCGTGGCTCGCGCCACAAGGCGGGCGTAGGCCGCTTCGTCTTTCTGGCGGATCACTTTCAATGCGTCGATGACAGCGCCTTCGTACATCGCGCCGGCATCCTTACCGAGTTTGCCGAGAGCCGCCTCAACAACAGCCACAGGATCGGCAGTCTCTTCTGCCGCGTGGCGGAGAAGTTCAGGTGATATTGCAATATTCATGTCTACTTCTCCTTGCTCTTCTGAAGAACGCGCGTGACGAAATGCGTGAGATTGGCAATCGTCCGGTGCTGACAGTGACCGTGCTGACACTTAAACCCGCCCGCCCATGAGTTCTCTTCGGATGGTTCGAAGTACGCCGTACCGGAGGATTCTTCGTCCGTATGCTCATGGACCCATGGGCAGACGATGCGGTGACCTCCGTCGAGACTCGTTATCGGTTCGAGGTAGAGACCCAGCCCGTCCAGAATTCTAGTCAGGCCATCGTCGCCGTCCGCAACCACCGGCAGCTGGCGTCGCAAGGGGGCTTTGCGTTGGCGCCCCCTTGCCTCGACCGCCAGACCGACGTCATATGCGAGGGCAATCTGATCGAGGCTGTAGCGGATAGCCGGTGCCCAGTGGGCGACGCGCTGCACGAACGGTCTGCCCGAGACGTCGACGTACTTGGCTTTACCATTCACTCCGACGGGGAGCCTGCCGTACCGCGTCACGCTGTTCATGCCGGGGTCCGATCCGTCAGCGGTCAGACCGCTGGCGATCATCCCCTTAATCAGGCGTTCCGCACGGGAGCGGTCGTGTTCCGGTTCAGAGAGGAAGTACCACGCCTGAAAGTTACCAGGGCTGGTCTCCACAAGGCATGTCGGCTCAAGGTACAGCCGATTGAATGGAACTTTCGTACCGACGTCATCGACCATGACCACGAACATGCCGGCGAAGCAGTCCTTCCGCCGGTGATACTTGCCGTCCTCCCCACGGCGGAAGGTGCTGACCACAACGTAGTTGTTATTGCCGTCGCGGATGAACGGCGGCAAGGGCAGCGCTGCCCGCCCCATCCACGCGCCATGCTCGACCGCGTTAGGATCGCCGGGAAAACCAGCGACCCACGGCACTTCATCCGTCCCGCAGCGGCAAAACGCGTAGGTCAGGAAATCGCGGTTTGACAGTGCTATTGCTCGCTTCGTGGGTGTATATCTCCACGAAGCAATGGAGCGTCCATTTCCTTGCTGCCCCGGTTGACTCCTGCCAGAGTCGCCGGGGCGTTTCGTTTGTGCGGTCTTCATGTCAGAGCCTCCGTTTCAAAGCGCGAAATGGGTCGCCAATGGGCTTCAAGTGAGTGGCGTGCGAATAGAGCGCCTCGATTTCTCTCGGCTGGATCTGCCAGGGTGCCTTTCTCGTAACATGGTGCGTCGTTAAACCACCGGGCCAGCAAACCAGATAGGTTTGTGGAACGCTGTAATAAGGTTGTTTGTAGGCTCCGGGGGTTTCCGTCTCGATCTCGAGTTCGGAATACTAATGGATCATCGGGAAGTCGGTATCGCGTTCGACGATTTGAGCCAATTCGCAGATCGAAGAAAGTTGAGAAGATGATTGTGCGCTCATATCAGGCATCCTCTTTACCGAAGCGATCGATGAGTTGGCGGATGTCTTCGACGCGCCAGACCGTCGTTCTCGAGCCTAGTTTCAGCGGTTTTGGATATTTCCCGATTTTTACCCCAGCCCAAAAGCTGGACTTGCTCACGGGAATGATCGGGGGGATAGGCGGGTCGGATTTAGGATTTCCGACGATTTGGTGCAGGCGTAGAAAGCCGGTTTCTGGGAGTTGGTTCATTTCTGTCTGTCCTCATCTTGGTTAGGGCAGACAAATACTCTTACGAGTAAAAAGCGAAAAATAGGCGCAGTTGGTGCTGATAACTGGGTGCGGACAACTCGGGTAAACAACCTCAAAGTACCGCCATTGCTACTAATGCGTGGGCGCGGATAACTATTTCCGTGGCCCGGGATGCAAACCGTCAGCTCGCAAGATCGTCGCCATTACTTCTGCCGTTCGAGCCGACACCCCCCGCTGTTTCAACCGCTTGATAACTTGCTCATTCGTTGGTGCAGTCGATTTATCTTCGGGGTCATAAAGTGTCCAGAATTCGTCTGCCACCGCCGCCAGTGCTCGCAGCAGTTCCGTTTCATGGTCACCCCAAGGCCATTTCCCTTTTGCGGGGCCAGAATCATTGGTATTTTTGTCTGACGTTAGCTCGCGCAGCCTCTCTATCCAAATGGAAGGAAGAGTTTCTGTACTCACAAAAACATGCTCTGGGTTTGGAATCGGATAGTTACCTGTCACGACAAAGGCACTACCATCCGCCCGCGTCCCGCCGGGTCTTCGCCATTTCGACAAATCAGCGGCGTCACCGTCTGAAATCATTTTGACGCCGCTTGCCAACAGCCCATCAGCAATAGAGTAGCAATCCTCACCAAGCAGAATCGATAGTTCACTTATTGAATAGAATGGTTTCATCTGCGCTCCCTTTCAACGCACCCTTGTTAGGGTGCCACGCCAGCCCGGCTAGGGTTTCCGGGTTTTCGGGGATCAGCCTCGGCGTGGCAAACTCACTATGCTGCGCTACCGCGAAGTGGTATCACCTCTGCCCCTGCCTTAAGCTTGTCCAGGCAGTCAGCCCACTCCTGCATCATTACCCGCCTCTCCGGCAGGTACTCCGCTCGATTGTAGGCCGCACGAACTTGATTACGCTCGCCATGAGCTAATTGGCGCTCAATGACGTCGTGACGGTAGCCTTGTTCGTTCAGGATCGTCGATGCGGTGGATCGGAAGCCATGCCCAGTCATTCGACTTTTGTAGCCCATACGCGCCAGGGCATAGGTGATCGTGTTCTCGCTGATTGGCCGGTCCTTATTGACGGAGGACGGGAACAGCAACCGACCGTAACCAGTCAAGGGACGCAACTCCTCGATTATCTTGAGTGCCTGTGCAGACAGAGGGACGACGTGAGCCTCCCGCATCTTCATTATTTCTGCCGGAATACGCCACAGTGCGGCCGGCGCATCGATCTGGGACCATTCAGCGAACCGAATCTCCTTGGTTCGCTGGAAGGTCAACGCCATCATCTGCATGGCGGTTTTCGTGACGGCTTCGCCACGATATGCGTCGATGTCGCGCAACAGCACGCCAAACTCCAGCGGGTCAGTAATCGCGGCGTAGTGAGTCTGATCGACTGTCGCCAGAGCCCCCCGCAAACTGGGGACTGGATCTGTTTCAGCCTTGCCGGTGGCAATCGCATACCTGAAAATCGCGCCGCAATGCTGCTGAATCCGATGGGCCATATCGACGGTTCCACGCTTTTCGATAGCGCGAAGCAGTGCGAGCAGATCAGGACTGGAAATTTCCGTTATTAGTTTCTTTCCGAGAGTCGGAAAAGCATGGCGCTCCAGCGCAGACTTCGTTTTGGACGCATAGCTGTCTGACCAGCCCTTACCTTTCGTTTTCATCCACTCTGTGGCGACAGCCTCAAACGTGTTGCTTGCAGATTGTTCCAGCGCCTCCTTCTTGGCTTTTGCCTCGGCGGATGGATCGATGTCCTGGGCCAGTAGCCGGCGTGCGTAATCACGCTTCTGTCTAGCCAGTGCTAGACCGGTATCGGGGTAACCACCGAATGAAAGTGTTTTGCGCTTGCCCCGGAAGCGATAGTCCATCCTCCAGAGTTTGGAACCGCTAGGCAGAACCAAAAGATAAAGACCTTTTTCATCGGCGATCTTGCGCGCCTTTTCGGTCGGTTTTGTGTTCCGTACGCCTGTATCAGAAAGTGGCATGAATGCCTCCTATACGGTGCCGTGAAGCGGTATTCCAAGGAGGCAACGGGCGTGTACCGTCATTCTATGGAAATACCGTCACGAATACCGTCAGAAAAGACGGTATTTTGTTGAACCACTATAGACAGTACTGGACGACGTATCAAACAAAAAACCCCGCAGTTGCGGGGTTTATGGACAGCTATGAATCACTTTGGATTGTTATTTGGTGGGTGCTGACGGGCTCGAACCGCCGACATCCAGCTTGTAAGGCTAGCGCTCTACCAACTGAGCTAAGCACCCGAATGCGCGACTGCGCAAAGACGATTAGTTTACCGCATCCTTGAGTGCTTTGCCAGCCCGAAACTTCGGTACACGGCCGGCCTTGATTTCGATCGACTCGCCGGTCTGCGGATTCCGCCCGGTGCGCGCCGCACGCTCACCAACACAGAAGGTACCGAAACCGACAACAGACACTTCCCCCCCGGCCTTCAGGGTGTCCTGGACGGCCGTGATCACGGCGTCGAGAGCACGCGTTGCGGCGGCTTTCGAAATATCGGCAGATGAAGCGATTTGATCGATCAATTCGGTTTTGTTCACGTTATTCCTTTCAAACGAAAAAACTGCCAGGCGGCACAATCTGCATTTCCTCCGCCAGGCAAAAAAAAACGTGCCGGGAGAGACTCCCGGCACGCCCTACACAACTTAATGCGTGACTACAGCCTGCGCTTGCGCCGAGCCTCCTTCGGTTGAAGCAGAAGCACCAGACTGGGAAGCAGCAGCGTTCTCCGGAAGCGGCTCCGGCATGCGCTCGAGCGCCAGCTCGAGTACCTTGTCGATCCACTTCACTGGAATGATCTCCAGCTTGTTCTTGATGTTTTCGGGGATCTCAGCGAGATCGCGCACATTTTCTTCAGGAATCAGCACACGCTGCAATCCCCCACGCACGGCAGCCAGCAATTTCTCCTTCAAGCCACCGATCGGAAGCACTTCGCCACGCAGGGTGATTTCGCCGGTCATCGCCACATCACAGCGCACCGGAATCCCGGTAAGTACGGAAACGATGGCGGTACACAGTCCGATACCCGCCGACGGACCGTCCTTGGGGATGGCCCCTTCCGGCAAGTGGATGTGGATATCGTTGTTCTGATAGAAATCGTCGGCGATTCCCAACGAGCGCGAGCGCTTGCGCACCACTGACAAGGCGGCCTGCACCGACTCCTGCATGACCTCGCCAAGCTTGCCGGTGGTAATTGTCTTTCCCTTGCCGGGCAGAACCACGGATTCGATGGTCAGCAACTCACCGCCAACTTCCGTCCAGGCCAACCCGGTAACTTGCCCGACCTGGTTCTCGCGCTCGGCAACGCCGAAGCTGTAGCGCCGGACACCGAGGAATTTGTCGAGGTTGCGCGACGAAACGGCAAGCCGCGTTTGATTTTTCTTGAGCAGCAACGTCTTGACGACCTTGCGGCAGATCTTGGAAATTTCGCGTTCCAGACTGCGTACACCGGCCTCGCGGGTGTAGTAGCGAACGATGTCGCGCAAGCCGCTCTCAGCCAGGGTCAATTCGGTCTTTTTCAGCCCGTTGGCCTTCATCTGCTTGGGCAGGAGATAGCGCTGCGCGATGTTGATCTTTTCGTCTTCCGTATAGCCCGACAGGCGAATCACTTCCATCCGGTCGAGCAAAGGCGCCGGAATGTTCAGGGTATTGGCCGTGGCCACGAACATGACTTCCGACAGGTCGTATTCGACCTCGACGTAATGGTCAACAAAGGTCGAGTTCTGCTCCGGATCCAGAACCTCCAGCAGCGCGGAGCTCGGATCGCCGCGGAAATCCTGTCCCATCTTGTCGACTTCGTCGAGCAGGAACAGCGGATTCTTGACCGCGACCTTGGTCATGTTCTGCAGGATTTTCCCGGGCATGGAGCCGATGTAGGTACGGCGATGCCCCCGGATCTCGGCTTCGTCACGGACGCCGCCCAGGCTCATGCGCACGAACTTGCGTCCGGTGGCCGTCGCGATCGACTGCCCTAGAGACGTCTTGCCAACGCCGGGAGGCCCGACGAGGCAGAGAATCGGCGCCTTCAGCCGATCGACCCGTTGCTGCACGGCCAGATATTCGATGATCCGTTCCTTGACTTTCTCCAGGCCCCAATGATCCTTGTCCAGCACCTTTTCGGCAGCCGCCAGATCACGGCTGATGCGCGTTTTCTTGCGCCAGGGCAGCCCGATCAGCGTTTCGATGAAATTGCGCACGACTGTCGCCTCGGCCGACATTGGCGACATCAGCTTGAGCTTCTTCAATTCGGACTGGACCTTGGCCATACCCTCCTTGCTCATGCCGGCTTCCTTGGCCTTTTTCTCCAACTCTTCGAAGTCCGCCCCTTCTTCGCCTTCGCCGAGTTCCTTCTGAATCGCCTTGACCTGCTCGTTGAGGTAGTACTCGCGCTGGCTCTTTTCCATCTGGCGCTTCACGCGACCGCGGATGCGCTTCTCGACCTGCAGGATGTCGATCTCGGTTTCGAGTTGTGAAAGCAGGCGTTCGATACGCGCACGAACATCGAGCATTTCCAGCACTTCCTGCTTCTGCTCGAGCTTGAGAGGAAGATGCGCGGCGATGGTGTCGGCAAGACGCCCCGCCTCCTCGATCCCCGCGATGGAAGTCAGGATTTCCGGCGGAATCTTCTTGTTCAGTTTCACGTACTGGTCGAACTGCGCGATCACGGCCCGGCGCAACGCCTCGACTTCGTGATCGACGCCATCCTCGACGGCCGCTGGATTCACCGTCGCAACGAACATGCCTTCCTGCGTATCGACAGCGGTGATCTGCGCCCGGCGTGTCCCTTCGACGAGGACCTTGACGGTCCCGTCGGGCAGTTTGAGCATTTGCAGGATGTTGGCCACGCAGCCAATGCCGTAGAGATCCTCGGCCTCGGGCTCGTCCTTGACGGCCGATTTTTGTGCAACCAGCAGGATTCCCTTGCCAGCCTCCATGGCCGCTTCGAGCGCCTTGATCGACTTCGGCCGGCCGACGAAGAGCGGGATCACCATGTGCGGGAAGACCACCACGTCGCGTAGCGGCAACAGCGGCAATTCAACTGTCTCGTCGGTGAATGATAGATTCGTGGTCATTGATTGGGCTCATTAAATGTGGATGCCCCCAGCAAGTGGGGGCACAAGAACGTTTTTCAAGCCGCAGGCAACGGCCAACGTGACTCAGTTCGAACCGGAGACCTTCGGCTGATCGGCGTAGATCAGAATCGGCTTGGCATCGCCAGTGATCGCGTTTTCGTCAACCACAACCTTAGTGACATCGTCCATCCCGGGAAGTTCGTACATCGTATCCAGCAAGGCGGATTCGAGAATCGAACGCAAACCACGCGCCCCGGTCTTGCGCTCCAAGGCACGACGGGCAACCGCCGTCATCGCCGCAGGGCGAATCTCGAGTTCGACGTCCTCCATCGAAAACAGCTTCTGATACTGCTTGACCAAGGCGTTCTTCGGCTCGACGAGGATCTGCACCAGCGCCTCGGTGGAAAGCTCCTCGAGTGTAGCGATGACCGGAAGACGGCCGATGAGTTCGGGGATCAGGCCGAACTTGATGAGATCTTCCGGCTCAACGGTGCGCAATACTTCACCGATCGCCCGCTTGTCGTCCTTGCTCTTCACTTCGGCGCCGAACCCCATCCCGCCCTTTTCGGAGCGGTTGCGGATGACCTTCTCGAGGCCGTCGAACGCGCCGCCGCAGATGAACAGGATGTTGGTCGTGTCGACCTGCACGAAATCCTGGTTCGGATGCTTGCGTCCGCCCTGTGGAGGCACCGAAGCCACCGTGCCCTCGATCAGCTTGAGCAGCGCCTGCTGCACGCCTTCACCCGACACGTCGCGGGTAATCGACGGGTTATCCGACTTGCGCGAAATCTTGTCGATCTCGTCGATATAGACGATGCCCTGCTGCGCCTTCTCGATGTCGTAGTCGCACTTCTGCAGCAGCTTCTGGATGATGTTCTCGACGTCTTCGCCGACATAACCCGCCTCGGTCAGCGTCGTCGCATCGGCCATCACGAACGGCACGTTGAGCATGCGCGCCAGCGTCTGGGCGAGCAAGGTCTTGCCCGACCCCGTCGGACCGATGAGCAGAATGTTGCTCTTGGCCAGTTCCACTTCATCATTGGTCTTGCCATGATGACGCAGGCGCTTGTAGTGGTTGTAGACCGCGACCGCGAGGATCCGCTTGGCCAGTTCCTGCCCGATCACGTATTGATCAAGCAAAGAGGAGATTTCCTTCGGCGTCGGCAAGTCACTTTTCGCCGTTTTCGCATCCAGCTCGGAAGCGAGTTCATCACGCACGATGTCGTTGCACAGATCGATGCACTCGTCGCAGATGAACACCGACGGCCCGGCAATCAGCTTTTTGACTTCGTGCTGGCTCTTGCCACAAAACGAACAGTAGAGCAGCTTTTCGCCGCTACCTTTCTTTTCCGCCATCGCGGTTTACCTCATAGTTCTGGAAACGGTTCGATGAGCGACAAAAGCCCGGTCAAACCGCCTCGCGATTCAGCAACACCTTGTCGACCAGGCCGTATTCTGCCGCTTCCTGCGCCGACAGGAAATTGTCACGATCCGTATCGCGCTCGATGCGCTCGACCGGCTGCCCGGTGTGGTGCGCCATGATCTCGTTCAGCTTGGCGCGCAGCGCGAGGATTTCCTTGGCGTGGATCGCGATATCCGAGGCCTGCCCCTGGAAACCGCCCATCGGCTGGTGAATCATCACGCGCGAGTTCGGCAGGGCGAAACGCTTGCCCTTCGCTCCGGCGGTCAGCAGGAAAGCCCCCATCGAACAGGCCTGCCCGAGACACAGGGTCGACACGTCCGGCTTGATGAACTGCATGGTGTCGTAAATCGACAGCCCGGCGGAAACGGAACCGCCCGGGGAATTGATGTAGAAATGGATGTCCTTGTCAGGATTTTCCGCCTCGAGGAAAAGAAGCTGCGCGACGACCAGATTTGCCGTTGCGTCGTTGACCGGACCGACGAGGAAAATCACTCGTTCCTTGAGCAGGCGCGAATAGATATCGTACGCCCGCTCGCCGCGGCCGCTCTGCTCGATGACCATCGGCACCATGCCCAGACCTTGCGGCTCCCAGCGATTTTCCATCGTCATGCGGTCAATTTCCATTGCAGATCCTCTTCCTCAGGCAGTTTCCGATCAGGCGCGCTGACCCTGGCCCATCAGTTCGTCGAAGGCGATGGGCTTGTCCAGAACCTTGGCGCTTGCCAGGGCCCATTCGACCACATTGTCCTCGATCACGATGCCTTCGATCTCGGCCAGGCGTTGCGGCTGGGCGTAATACCAGCGAACGACCTCTTCCGGGTGCTCGTAGCTCTGCGCCGCCTCTTCGACAACCGACTTGATCTGCTCCGGCTTGGCATGCAGTTCGTTGGTCTTGACGATTTCGGAGAGCACCAGGCCCAGGCTGACACGGCGCTTGGCCTGATCGGTAAACCATTCGCGCTGGATCGGGAAATCCTTCATCTTCTTGCCGCTGCGCTGCTCCATGTCGTGCCGGGCATTCTGGATCAGTTGGTCGATTTCGACTTCGACCAGCGCATTGGGCACGTCGACCGGATTGGTCTTCAACAGGGCATCCATGACCTGATTCTTGACCCGGCTCTTCAGGCGGCTTTTCACTTCGCGCTTCAGGTTGGTCTCGATTTCGGTGCGCATCTTTTCGGTGTCGCCGTCAGCGATACCCAGCGACTTGGCAAATTCGGCGTCTATTTCCGGCAGGATCGGCTCACTCACCTGCTTCAACGAGACATCGAAGGTCACCGCCTGACCCGCGAGATCCTTGGCGTGATACTCGGCCGGGAAGGTCATCTCGAAAGTTTTCGACTCACCCGCCTTGAGGCCGGTCACGGCGTTTTCGAAATCGGCAAGCATCGTGCCTTCGCCGAGCACGAACGGATAATCCTTGGCTTCACCGCCCTGGAACGGCACACCTTCCTTCTTGCCGAGGAAGTCGATCGTAACGCGATCGCCCTTGGCGGCAACGCGGTCGACCGGCTCGTAGCGGACGCGCTGCTTGCGCAGGACGTTCAGGGTGTTTTCCAGCTCGGTCGCACCCACTTCAAGGACCGGCCGTTCGATCTCGACCTCTTTCAGATCGGCAACCTTGACTTCCGGATAGACTTCGAAGGTCGCCGTGAACTCGAGGTGCGTTTCGCTCTCGGTCTTCTTCGGTTCGATCTTCGGGCTGCCGGCAACGCGCATCTGCTGTTCCTTGACAGCTTCCTTGAACGCCTTTTCCAGAGCATCGTTCAGCGCGTCCATGTGCGCCTCGTAGCCGTACTGCTGCTTGACGATATTGAGCGGCACCTTGCCCGGACGGAACCCCGGCATCTTGACGTTCTTGCTCATCCGCTTCACGCGCTGATCAATCTCCTTGTCGAGGTCGGCAATGACGACCGACAGATCCAGACGGCGTTCGAGGGCGCTGGGCTGCGGTGCGGCTTCGGCATTGGTGGTCGTAGCGTTCGTGTCCATCGTATCCATTAAGATTCCTTGAAGTCTCTGATAGTTCGGGCTGAGAGAATCGTCTGCTCAGGCAATGAGTTGAAAAATATGGTGCGAGAGAAGGGACTCGAACCCCCACGCCTTGCGGCGCTGGAACCTAAATCCAGTGCGTCTACCAATTCCGCCACTCTCGCGCTAATCGGGCATTCTACCCGAGAACCTTCTATACTGTCAGCCGCCCTCGTCTCACTCCTGCGCGATGCCTGTCGAACATTACGAGAATTTCCCCGTTGCTTCGCTTCTTCTGCCCAAACGGCTGCGCCGGCCGATCGAGGCCATCTACCGCTTCGCGCGGGGCGCCGACGACATCGCCGACGAAGGCGACGCCAGCGATTCGGCGCGTTTGCTCGGACTCGCCGGCTTCAGGGCGGAACTCGACCGCATCGAGAGAGGAAAAACGCCGGAGTCATCGGATTTCGCCGAACTGGCCCAGGTAATCCGTGAATGGAAGCTACCCATCCAGTTGTTTCGCGACCTGCTCGATGCGTTCGCCCAGGACGTGGTGCAAAAGCGCTACGCCGACTACGCCGAGTTGCTCGACTATTGCCGCCGCTCGGCCAACCCGGTCGGCCGCCTGCTGCTGCACCTGTTCGACCGGGCTGACGAAAACAACCTGCGCCGTTCGGACTGCATCTGCTCGGCGCTGCAACTGACCAATTTCTGGCAGGACATCGCCGTCGACTGGAAAAAGGAGCGCGTCTATCTTCCGCAGGAGGATCTCGCGCGCTTCGGCATCGACGAGCACCAGATCGCCGAAGCACACTGCTCGCCAGCGTGGGAGAAGCTACTGGACTTCGAGGTGGAGCGCTCGCGGCAGCTGATGCTCGCCGGCGCGCCGCTGGTCCACGCGCTGCCCGGCCGGTTCGGCTGGGAGATCCGGCTGACCGTGCAGGGCGGCCTGCGCATCCTGGACCGGATCGAGAAGGTGCGCGGCGACGTTTTCCGGCAACGCCCCGTGCTCGGCCCGGTCGATTGGCTGCGCATGGCCGCGCGCGCCGTGTTTATGTAAGATTCGCGGCCAAGACACGACCATGAAACGCCCGATGACCCCCGAAGAGTATTGCCAGGACAAAGCCGCATCGAGCGGTTCGAGCTTCTACTACAGTTTCCTGTTTCTGCCGCCGAACCGGCGTCGCGCGATTACTGCGCTGTACGCGTTCTGCCGCGAGGTCGACGACGTCGTCGACGAATGCAAAGACCCGCAAGTGGCCGCCAACAAGCTCGTCTGGTGGCGCCAGGAACTCGACCGGCTGTACGCCGGGCAGCCGCAGCACCCGGTGACCCAGGCGCTGCAGGCGGTGCTGCCCGAATTCAACCTGCCGCAGGAACAGCTGCTGGAAATCATCGACGGCATGGAAATGGACCTGCAGCAGACGCGCTACCTCGACTTCACGGCGCTCTCGCTGTACTGCTACCGCGTCGCCAGCGTGGTCGGCCTGCTCGCCGCGGAGATCTTCGGCTACAGCGACCGCCTGACGCTGAAGTACGCGCACGATCTGGGCATGGCCTTCCAGCTGACCAACATCATCCGCGATGTCGGCGAGGATGCGCGCCGTGGCCGCATCTACCTGCCGATGGATGAATTGAAGCGTTTCAACGTTTCGGTCACCGATATTTTCGATGCCCGGCAGTCGGAGAACTTCCGGAAGCTCATGGAATTCCAGATCGAACGCGCCGAACGCTATTACGCGCAAGCGCTGAGCCAGCTGCCCGCGGCCGACCGGAAAGCGCAACGCCCGGGGCTGGTCATGGCCGCGATCTATCGCGCGCTGCTCGACGAGATCAAACGCGACGGTTGCCAGGTGCTCCGCCAGCGCACCTCCCTCACGCCGCTGCGCAAGCTGTGGCTCGCCTGGCGGACCTGGATCAAGGGGTGAACGGACGCATCGCCGTCATCGGCGGCGGCTGGGCCGGACTGGCCTGTGCCGTAGAACTCACCGCGGCCGGCCGCCAAGTTTGCGTATTCGAAGCCGCGCGGCAACTCGGCGGACGCGCCCGACGGGTCATGGTACATGGCGTCCCGCTCGACAACGGACAGCACATCCTGATCGGCGCCTACCACGAAACCCTGCGCCTGATGCGACTGGCCGGTGCCGACCCGGACACCCTCCTTGCGCGCTCCCCTCTGGAGTTGAACCACCCGTGCGGCGGATTCCGGCTGCGCCTGCCGCGCCTGCCCGCCCCGTTCCATCTGGCGATCGGCCTGATGACCGCGCGGGGAGCGTCGTTGCGGGAAAAGTTTTCGGCCGCGCGCTTCATGCGCACCCTGCAACGGGACGACTACCGCCTGCAAGACGACATCTCCGTCGCCGAATTGCTCGACCGGCACAGTCAGACGGGCAACATCCGGCGCTTCATGTGGGAGCCGCTGTGCCTGGCGGCGCTCAACACGCCATCTGCCTCGGCATCGGCACAACTGTTTGCCAACGTGCTGCGCGACAGCCTCGGCGGCAAAAGAGAGGACACCGATCTGCTGTTGCCGGCCGCCGATCTCGGCCGGGTGTTCCCTGATGCCGCCCGGAATTGCGTCGAATCCGGCGGCGGCGAAGTCAGGCTGTCCGCCCGCGTCGACACGCTTCATCCCCCGCTGACCATCGGCGACGAAACCTTCGCCCACGTCGCGATCGCCACCGCACCGCAACACGCATCCGCACTGCTGCACGCGTTTCCCGAAACGGAAGAGATTGCCCGGCAACTGGATAGCTACACGTTCGAACCGATCGGTACGGTCTATCTGGGGTATCCGGTGGCGCTGAGATTCCCCTTCCCGATGCTGGGTCTCGAAACGCCGAAGCCCGGTCGCATCGGGCAATGGGCCTTCGAGCGCAGCGATCAAGAAGGCGGGCAAGGTATCGCCGCCTGCGTGCTCAGCGGCGAAGGCCTCTGGGACACGCTCGACAACGACTCACTGGCGGCGACCCTGCATCGTGAACTTCAGGACACGCTGGGCCACACCCTGCCCGCCCCGCTCTGGCAGCAGGTCATCCGCGAGCGACGCGCCACGTTCTCGTGCTGCCCGGGACTATTCCGCCCGACACCGGACACGCCGGTTCGCGGCCTGTGGCTGGCCGGCGACTACGTCTGCGCCGACTATCCGGCGACGCTCGAAGGCGCGGTGCGCAGCGGCGTGACCGTCGCCCGCCGCATTCTTGCGCAGCCCTGACGGGACTCTGCCGGCCGTTCAGCCGACGACGAGATACCCGCTCACGAGAATCATCGCCAGGAATCCGGCAAACACCATCCAGCCCTCGCGCGTTCTCGGGAACCCAAACCGCACCAACTCCCCGAGCACCCCGCGGCGATTGAAAAAGCTCTTCGACGTATCGCGCATGTAGAACCACTGTTGCTTTCGCTCCGATCCGATGACCAGCGAAGCCACCACCACCACGATCAGCCAGGTCAAAAACAAAAGACCAATCCGCCCGTTGAGACTCATCCGCCCTCTCCCGTCAAAAAACTGTTTTCCTGCGAATAATCGCCAACAATCAGGCAGCGGCCGCGACGATCTCGCGCACCACGTCCGGCGTAATCACGCCCTTCTCGCCCAGCTTGCGCATGCCGTGCCCTTCGATGCCGGCAGCGATCAGCTCCGCCGCTTTCGGGTCGGTCACGCCGGCTTCGCTCAGACGCACGGGAATACCGAGATCGCGGAACAACTGCTCGATCGCGTTGATCGTGCGCTGGGGCAGATCGACATCCGGCGCCAGATTGAACACGCTGCGGCCCATTTGCGCCAGCTTGACCTTCTTGTTTTCGAGTTGGTTGCGCAGCAGCGCCGGCAGCACGATAGCCAGCGTACGGGCGTGATCGATGCCGTACTCGGCGGTGAGTTCGTGCCCGATCATGTGCGTCGCCCAGTCCTGCGGCACGCCGACGCCGATCAGCCCGTTGAGCGCCTGGTTGGCCGTCCACATGAAGTTGGCGCGCCAGGAATCGTTGTCCCGCCCCTTGAACTGCAGCGCCAGGTTGACCAGATTGCGCAGCAGCACTTCGGCGTAGCCATCCTGCACCCAGGCTTGCGCCGGGAAGGTCAGATACTGCTCGCAGACGTGCACGAAGGCGTCGACCAGGCCGTTGGCGATCTGCTTCTCGGGCAACGACTTGATCACGTCCGGATCGAGCACGGCGAAGCGCGGATACACCGCATCCGACGAAAAAACCAGCTTCTCCTTGGTCGTGCGCCGGGTGATCACCGCCCCACCATTCGATTCCGAGCCGGTGGCCGGCAGCGTCAGCACGACGCCCAGCGGCAAGGCCTGCTTCACCCGGTGCTTGCCGAGAAGGATGTCCCAGCCGTTGCCGTCGTAGCAACTCGCCGCCGCGACGTACTTGCTCCCGTCGATGACCGAGCCGCCACCAACAGCGAGAATGTAGTCGAGCCCTTCCTTGCGAATCAAGGCAACCGCCTTGTCGAGGGTTTCCACGGCCGGATTCGGCTCGACGCCGCCGAACTCCATCCAGGTGCGCCCCTCCAGTGCCGCCGCCACCTGGTCGTAAACGCCGTTCGTCTTGATCGATCCGCCGCCATAGAGGACCAGCACCTTCCTTGACGGGTCAATGGCCTTGGCGATGGACGCGATCTTGCCCTGTCCGAAATGGATCACGGTCGGGTTGGAATAGATGAACTTCATGAAACAAACTCCAGAAAAAACAGAAATCAGGAAATCTCTTCGATCAAGCCGGCATGCATGCGCAACCGCCGCCGACAACGGGCGGCAATCTCCTCGTCGTGCGTGACGAGGATCAGCGTCGTGCCGCGCTCGGCATTGATCGCAAACATCAGTTCGATGATCTGGTGCCCGGTCGCTGCATCGAGGTTGCCGGTCGGCTCATCGGCCAGGATTAGCATCGGCTTCGGCGCAAACGCGCGCGCCACCGCCACCCGCTGCTGCTCGCCGCCGGAAAGATGCTTCGGATAATGGCGCAGGCGGTGCGCCAGGCCGACGCGTTCGAGCCAGTACTCGGCCTCGGCGCGGGCATTGGCGATGCCGGCCAGTTCCAGCGGCAGCATCACGTTTTCTATGGCATTGAGCGACGGCAGCAACTGGAACGACTGGAAGACGAACCCGAGCAGGCGGCCGCGCAGCACCGCGCGCGCATCCTCGTCGAGCCCGGCGAGTTCCTCGCCGGCCAGCTTCACGACACCGCTGCTCGGCAGATCGAGGCCGGCCAGCAGTCCGAGCAGGGTCGATTTGCCGGAACCGGACGCGCCGACGATGGCCACGGTATCGCCAGCGGCGACGCAAAACGAATTCTCATGCAGAATGATCAGCGGCTCGCCGCCGTTATCGACGCTCTTGGTCAGGCGGCTGACTTCCACCACGTTCGTTGCCGGCGTATTCTGCATTCCCATGTTCCGATCATTCATCCTTCGTTGCCTGCTGATCGCCAGCAGCCTGTTCCTGACGGTTCCCGACGCGCTCGCAGCGCGGACCATCCTCGTTTTCGGCGACTCACTCTCGGCCGGCTACGGAATCCCCCGTGAATCAGCCTGGCCCAGCCTGCTCGCCAGCCGCCTGCGGGAAAAAAAAATCGATTATAGCGTCGTCAACGCCAGCATTTCCGGGGAAACCACCAGCGGCGGGCGGACCCGTCTTGACGACGCCCTGAACAAGCACGCGCCCGAGATCGTGATCATCGCCCTCGGCGCCAACGACGGCCTGCGAGGCCTGCCGATTGCCACGCTGCGCGCCAACCTCGATGCGATGGCCGCAACAGCACAAAAGCGCAAAGCGCGCGTATTGATCGTCGGGCAACGCCTGCCTCCGAACTACGGCCCCTACGCCGACCAGTTCCACCGGGTTTTCGCTGACGTCGCAAAGAGTGCGAAAACAGCGTTCGTCGATTTCCTCCTCGACGGCGTGGCGCTCACTCCCGAACTGTTCCAGCCGGACAACCTGCACCCGACGGCCGCGGCACAGCCTCGTCTGCTTGACAACGTCTGGCGCGGACTGGAACCGCTGCTCAGGAAATAACGATGCCGGGCGGTGAAAGCCAGCCGTCCGGCATCGTGTGGACGCATCCCGGGTCTGCGACCCGGCGCGCGTTTTAACGCTTAGAAATTGACGTCGTAGGGATACGACTTCTGCTTCTCCGCGGCCTGGCGGAAGACCTGCTGCTCGGCCGGATCGACTTTCCGGCTCCACAGCAAAGCCAAGCCTTCGCGCTGCTGCGCCTCCCATTCCGGATGCTTCAGCCGCTGCTCTTTGAGGTATTGATCATAATCGGATTGATAACCGGCCATAACAACTCCTGAGTTGGTCAAAAAATGTCGATCAATGGAATGTAATGGGCTTCGCCGCTCCGGCGCAATAGTCGTCGAGCAGCGAATCGATCGACTCCATATCCCGCTCCTCATCCGGAATATTGTCGATGGCTTCGCGCAAGCCAACGGCTATCGAGCCCTGGACGAACAACGTGCGCAGTCCCAGCTTGTCAACCAGTTCGAAAGCCGACCGCGTCGGGTAGGCCACGATTGCGTAGTGTTCGCTGTTATAGACGATGTTCATCTCGACTCCTTTCTCCGTTGTGCCACAAAAGCCCGGTCCGTTCGATCTCGTTCGTTGCTGCCAGGCAATCGCTCCTTTCGGGGGAGAAGGTGTGTCCGCTTCTCCCGTTTTCAAGTCGAAGCACGTACATCTTGCAAATACAGACCGCCATCCGGCGTGCGAGTTCAAGCCGCCGGATCAAATCCCGGCAGCTTGAACCGGCGCTTGTCGGTCACTCAGTGCTGACTGGCGTATTTTCCGCTGCCGCCAACCAGGAGCCGGTCGCACATGGCGATGGCCATTGCCGAAAGCAAAAAAGCGATATGGATGCCCGCCTGGGCGATCAGGACTTTCTCGCTGTAGGCTTCGGCGTTGATGAAGGTCTTGAGCAGATGAATGGAGGAGATACCGATGATCGCGGTCGCCAGCTTGACCTTGAGGACCGACGCGTTGACGTGCGACAGCCACTCGGGTTGGTCCGGGTGTTGCTCGAGGTTCATGCGCGAAACGAACGTTTCGTAGCCGCCGACGATAACCATGATCAACAGGTTGGAAATCATGACCACGTCGATC
Source organism: Propionivibrio pelophilus DSM 12018 (assembly GCF_059569095.1). Lineage (NCBI taxonomy): Bacteria > Pseudomonadati > Pseudomonadota > Betaproteobacteria > Rhodocyclales > Rhodocyclaceae > Propionivibrio > Propionivibrio pelophilus. The sequence continues at coordinate 26,096 of NZ_JCANUT010000040.1, forward strand.
AGCCCCAGAACGACGAGCATGATCGTCGTCTCGGTCAGTCTCCCGGTCTGCGAGCCATAGCCGACGGCCTGTACGATATGCTCCAGCGCCGTCTTGTTGCCGAGCGCCGCGCCGACGAGATCGACCAGCTCGACCCAGAAATGAACGACATAGACGCACTGCGCGACGATCAGGCCGAGATACAGCGGCAACTGCAACCAGCGGCTCATGAAGATGAAATTGGGCAACGGCCGGAGATGGGGAGGCTGGGGTTCGGTCATGAACAAGAATCCTGAGTTGAAGAATTGGTGCGACAAGCGCCGTCCGCAAAACACGGACGCCAAATAGACCGTAAAACCGCAACAAGTTCCGTTGCCGCGCCTCCCCCTCCGGCCCCGACCTGCCAATTGCGCCGCCAGTGGCTATGCTGAAACAAGGCAGGCCGAAGCGAAGGGGGCGATCATGGCGAAATCAAAAACTGCAGCTCCATCCGACCTCGCGTCCGGACAGAGCGATCCATTGCGCTGCGAACTGGAGCAACACATCGTCTCCATGCTCGGCAACGATTTCCGGCCGCCGCGCCGCGACACCTATTTCCAGGGGCTGGCCTACTGCGTGCGCACGCGCCTGATCGAGCGCTGGCTGCACGCACAGCGCTCCAACTACGAACGGCACGCCAAGCGCGTTTATTACCTGTCGCTGGAATTCCTGCCCGGGCCGTTCATGAAAAGCTACACCCTCGCCCTCGGACTGGGTGACAAAGTCGCAGCGGCGCTCGCAGGCAGCGGTTTCAGCCTCGACACGCTTGCCGAAGAGGAACGCGACCCCGGCCTGGGCAACGGCGGACTCGGGCGCCTGGCCTCGTGCTTCATGGATTCGATGGCCTGTCTGGGCATCCCGGGTTACGGCTACGGCATCCGCTACGACTACGGCATCTTCACCCAGAAGGTCCTCGATGGCTGGCAGGTCGAAGAGTGCGACAACTGGATGGTCAACGGCAATCCGTGGGAAATCGCCCGCCGCGGCTTCCCGTACACCGTACGTTTTTCCGGCCGTTCCGAGAGTTACAGCGACGCGACCGGCCGGATCCGCTATCGCTGGGTGGACACCGAAAACGTCAACGCGATGCCCTGCGACATGCTGATTCCGGGATTCGCCACCGAAACCACGACCAACATGCGACTCTGGGCCGCGGTATCGAGCACCGACTTCAATCTCGCCTTCTTCAATGACGGCGACTACATCAAGGCCATGCAGGAAAAGGTGCTCAGTGAAAACCTCACGAAGGTGCTCTACCCCAGCGACGAGCGCGAGGCGGGCAAGGAACTGCGCCTGAAGCAGCAATACTTCTTCGTGGCGGCAACCTTCCAGGACATCCTCCGTCGCTTCCGCAAGAGCCGTGCCGATATTGCGACGCTGCCCGACAGCGTCGCCGTCCAGCTCAACGACACGCACCCCGCCATCGCCATCCCCGAACTGATGCGCATCCTGCTCGACGAGGATGATCTGGAATGGGACGCGGCGTGGGCCATCTGCGTCCGCACCTTCGCCTATACCAATCACACGGTCTTGCCGGAAGCGCTGGAAACCTGGCCCGTCAGCCTGATCGAACGTCTGCTGCCGCGGCATATGGCGATCATCTACGAAATCAACCGGCGCTTCCTCGACGACGTGGCGCAGCGCCATCCCGGCGACGGCGAACTGCTCCGGCGCATGTCGCTGATCGCCGAAGGGCACGAAAAACGGGTGCGCATGGCGCATCTGGCGATCGTCGGCAGCCACTCGGTCAATGGCGTAGCGGCCCTGCATACGCACATTCTGAAGACCCGCCTGTTCGCCGACTTCGATCACTTCTTCCCGGGGCGCTTCCGTAACGTAACCAACGGAATCACCCAGCGCCGCTGGCTGCTGCAGGCCAACCCCGGCCTGGCCGCGCTGATCAGCGCAACGATCGGCCCGGCATGGATCCGCGACCTCGACACCCTGAAAAAGCTCGAGCCGCATGCCGAGGATCCGTCCTTCCGTGCCGCCTGGCGAGACGCGAAGCTGACGAACAAGCAACGCCTCGCTGCGTGCATCAAAGAAAAGACCGGCATCGAAGTCGATCCCACGTCGCTGTTCGACATCCAGGTGAAGCGCATCCACGAGTACAAGCGGCAGATCCTCAACGTCCTGCACGCGGTGACGCTGTACAACCGCATCAAGGACGCCCCGCAGCAGCAACGCGTCCCGCGCACGATCATCTTCGGCGGCAAGGCCGCGCCGGCGTACGCGATGGCCAAGCTGACGATCCGCCTGATCAACGCCGTGGCCGACAAGGTGAACGGCGACTCCGACATGCGCGGCCGACTGGCCGTTGTCTTCCTGCCCAACTATTGCGTTTCGCTCGCCGAGAAGATCATTCCGGCCGCCGACCTTTCCGAGCAGATTTCGACCGCCGGCATGGAGGCCTCCGGCACCGGCAACATGAAGTTCGCCCTCAACGGTGCGCTGACCATCGGCACGCTGGACGGCGCCAACATCGAAATCCGCGAGGAAGTCGGCGCGGAGAATTTCTTCCTCTTCGGCCTGACCAGCGAGGAAATCGACGCCGCGCGGAGCAGCGGCTACCAGCCGGCGCACTATTACGAGCGTGACAACGAGTTGCGCCGGGCGCTCGACATGATCGCCAGCGGCGCATTCTCGCCGACCCAAGCCGGTCTCTTCGCACCGATCCGTCAGGCGTTTCTGGAGCATGGCGATCCGTACTTCGTGCTCGCGGACTACCGGTCCTACATCACGGCACAAGAGCAAGTCGACCGGCTGTTCGTCGATCGCGATGAATGGACGCGGCGCTCCATCCTCAACGTCGCGCGGATGGGCAAGTTCTCCAGCGACCGGGCGATCCGCGAATACGCCCGCGACATCTGGGGTATCGTTCCGGCAACGCTTGAGGAATCGCACACATGAGAATCGAGACCGGAAGCCGCGTGGTCACCTTGCTGGTGGCGCTACTGTCCGCCTTCAGCATCGGCACGTACCTGTTTTCGAATCGTGCGCTGGAAACCTTGCGGCATGCAGAACAACGGCACCACGAGTTGGCACAGGCGATCTATGCTTACGGACAGAACAGCGACTTGCTGACCACGGCGGCAAGAACATACATCGTTACGGGAAACGAGTTTTTTCGCAGGACATTCAATGCACGACTCGACGCCGGCTGGCCGATCTCTCTTATTGAACGGCTGCGCGAGATGCTCGGCGAGAACACCGATGAAATATCGCTGCTGGAAACCGCCAGGGAAAACTCCGAAGCGCTGATCGTCCTCGAAAAGGAGGCCATGCTCAAATCTGAACACGGCGACCGCGACGGCGCCATTGCGCAGATCCTCGGCCCCGAACATCGCGTGCGCGAAACCATCACCACCGACCTCGTCACCCAGATTCTCCGACAAATCGATGCCCGAGAACGCCAGGAAGCAACACGGCTCACGGAGCAAAGCGAACTTGCCGGAAAGATTTCGTGGGCGACCATGGCAATCAACGTGGCCGGAATGCTCGGCGTGCTGCTCGGCTTTTACCGCAACAAAGTCGTCCGCCCCCTGCTCAGCATCACCCGGCAGACTCGCCTGCTGCTGACAGGCAAGCGCAACATCAGCTTCATCGGGACGCAGGCGACGAAAGAGGCGGAGGAGATTCTGGAGCTTGCTAAAACGCTGGAGGATTACCAGCGTGTTTCCGCCGAACGCGACGCGCAACAGGAACAACTGCGCGTGGCCAGCGCCGAGCAGAAGGCCATCGTCGATTCCGCCACCTCCGGCATTGCGCAGATCAAGGATCGGGTCATCGAACGGGCGAATCGCCAACTGCACACCATCATCGGCTGGGATCCGTGGGAACTCGTCGGCCAGACCACACGCGTCTGGTACCCCGATGATGCAATGTGGCAAAACGACGAGGAGTCACTCTACGAGCCCGTGTGGCGCGGCGAGACCAGCACGCGCGAAATGGAGATGGCGCGCCGCGACGGCAGCCGTTTCTGGGCCCGTCTGACGGGCCGCGCAGTGGACGCCAACGACCGATCACGCGGCTCGGTCTGGATCATCGACGACATCACCGTCGAGCACGCGGCGATCGAGGAAATGCAGAAGGCCCGCGCCCTGGCCGAGGAAGCGGCACGGATGAAGTCCGATTTCCTCGCCAACATGAGCCATGAAATCCGCACCCCGATGAATGCGATCATCGGCACCGCCTACCTGGCCCTGAAAACCAACCCTTCCGCCCGCCAGCGCGACTACCTGAAGAAGATCCAGGCATCGAGCCAGATCCTGCTCGGCATCATCAACGACATCCTCGACCTGTCCAAGATCGAGGCCGGCAAACTGGTCGTCGAACGCACCGACTTCGAACTGCAGCAGGTTCTCGACAGCGTCACCAACCTGGTCGCCGAAAAAGCCGCCGGCAAGGGCCTCGAACTGATCGTCAACGTCGCCGGCGACGTCCCCGCTCCCCTCGTCGGCGACCCGCTGCGCCTCGGCCAGGTACTCACGAATTACGTCAATAACGCGGTCAAGTTCACCGAACACGGCGAAATCGAGATCAGCGTGGCCGTCGATCACGCGAAAGGCAACGATCTGTTACTGCGGTTTGCGGTACGCGACACCGGCATCGGCCTCACCGACGAACAGAAAAACCGCCTGTTCCAGAACTTCGAGCAGGCCGACACGTCGACCACGCGCAAGTACGGCGGCACCGGACTGGGCCTGTCGATCGCCAAACAACTGGCCGAATTGATGGGCGGCGCGGTAGGGGTTGACAGCGAATTCGGCAAGGGCAGCACGTTCTGGTTTACGGCACGCCTGGGGCGCGGAAGAAGAAAGCGCGGCAGGCCGCTGCTCAACCCGGCGATGCGCGGTTGCCGCGTGCTACTGGCCGACGACAGCGACACCGCCCGCGAGGTCATCGGCGAGATGCTGCGCAGCCTGACCTTCGATGTCACCGCGGTCGCTTCGGGCGATGCGGCGATCGCCGAGATCACCCGCGCCGATACAGCCGGCGAGCGTTACGAAGTCGCCCTGCTCGACTGGCGGATGGCCGACCTGGACGGCATCGCCACGGCCGCGAAAATCCGCGCCCTGAACCTGGAGAAACCACCCCGGCTGGTAATCATCAGCGCCTATGGCCGCGACGAACTGTTCCAGACCGCCGAAGCGGCGGGCATCGAGAACGTCCTGATCAAGCCGCTCAGCCCGTCACTGCTGTTCGACACGATCGTCAATCAAGGCGCGACGGAGCACGAGGAAGCGACTGAGGAACCGCCCACGGCATCCGAAATCGAAACCCGGCTGGCGTCGATCGCCGGCGCGCGCGTCCTCCTCGTTGAAGACAACGACATGAACCAGCAGATGGCCACCGAACTGCTCGGCAGCGTCGGGCTCGATGTGGAACTCGCCGAGAACGGCCGCATCGCCGTGGAAAAGGTCCAGGCGCAGGCGTTCGACATCGTTCTGATGGACATGCAGATGCCCGAGATGGACGGCATCACCGCCACGCGGGAAATCCGCAAGCAGCCGCAGTACGCCGAGTTGCCGATCGTCGCCATGACCGCCAACGCCATGGAAGGCGACCGCGAGAAATGCCTGGCCGCCGGGATGCAGGACCACGTTGCCAAGCCGATCGACCCCGACACGTTGTGGCGCGCCCTGCTCCGCTGGATCAAGCCCCGTGCCGGACTGCCTGCGGGAACTCCAACCGCCTCGAGCCCGGACGCGCGGGAAAAGGCGGAATGGACGCCGCCGACGATCGTCGGCATCGACACCGCGCAAGGCCTCAAGCGGGCGGTCGGCAAAGGCTCGCTCTACCTCGCCATGCTGCGCAAATTCCTCGACGGCCAGGCCGCTGTTCCCGAACAACTGAAAAGCGCGCTCGATGCAGACGACTGGCCGCTCGCCGAACGGCTAGCCCACACGCTCAAGGGAACCGCCGGGAACATTGGCGCCAGCGCCATCCAGGAGGCCGCAGCAAAGCTGGAAGCGGCCATCGCCGCGCACACCGACCGGCAGGAAATCGACGCTTCGCTCGCCGACCTCAAGCGCCCGCTCGACGAAACCATTGCCGCGCTGCGCGCAGCGCTGCCGGCGGAAGCGTCTGTCAACGCTGCCGCAACCGATCCCGCGGAGGTTCGCCAACAGATCGCGCGGCTCGCCGAATTGCTGGCCGACGACGACGCGGAAGCCAGCGAGCTGCTGGTTGCACATGCAAACCTCTTCCAGGCAGCTTTTGGAAAGGACTACGCGTCGATCGCTGACGCCATCGCCCGTTTCGATTTCGAGAAGGCGCTGGCGGCGCTGCATGCCGCCCGGGCCGGAAAGGAGGAGTGAGCCATGGACGAACCGGAGACCCTGCCCCGCGCAACGATCCTGGTGGTGGACGACACCCCGGACAACCTGACGCTGATGAGTTCGCTGCTCCGCGACGACTACAAAGTCAAGGTGGCCAACAGCGGCGAACGGGCGCTGCGCATCGCCCGCTCGGAAACCCCGCCGGACCTCGTCCTGCTCGACATCATGATGCCGGAGATGGACGGCTACCAGGTCATCGAGCAGTTGAAAGGCGATCCCGCGACCCGCGACATTCCGGTCATCTTCCTGACCGCCAAGGCCACCGTCGACGACGAGAAGAAGGGCCTTGAGCTCGGCGCGGTCGACTACATCACCAAGCCGATCAGCCCGCCGATCGTCCTGGCGCGCGTCAGGACACATCTCTCGCTCAAGGCCTCGGCGGATTTCCTGCGCGACCGCGCCGCGTTTCTCGAAGAAGAAGTCGCCCGACGCACCCGCGAAGTCCGGGCAATCCAGGACGTAACCATCCTGGCCATGGCGTCGCTAGCCGAAACCCGCGACAACGACACGGGCAACCACATCCGCCGCACCCAACACTACGTCAAGACACTGGCAGAACAACTGAAAACGCACCCGCGCTTCGCCGCCTTCCTCACCGAGGCCAACATCGCCCTGCTGTTCAAATCGGCGCCGCTGCACGACATCGGCAAGGTCGGCATTCCCGACCGCATCCTGCTCAAGCCCGGACATTTCGATGCGCAGGAATTCGACATCATGAAGACCCATGCCGCGCTCGGCCGTGAGGCGATCGCCCACGCCGAAAAAGCGCTCGGCACTCCCGTGGAATTCCTGCACATGGCCAAGGAAATCGCCTTCTCGCACCAGGAAAAATGGGACGGCAGCGGCTACCCCGAAGGCCGCGCTGGCGACGCCATCCCGATCCCCGCCCGCCTGATGGCACTGGCCGACGTCTACGACGCGCTGATCAGCCGCCGGGTATACAAGGAAGGGCTGTCGCACGAGGAAGCGGCGCGAATCATCACCGAGGGGCGTGGAAAGCATTTCGACCCGGATGTCGTCGATGCTTTTCTCGCCATCCAGGACGAATTCAAAGCCATCGCCGCGCGTTTTATCGACGCCGAAAGGAAAGCGGCGCCGGCGGGTTGAATCGCTGCTTTGGGAAACACTGAAAAATTCGTCACCCCGGCGAAGGCCGGGGTTCGGATCTGTGATTGAAATCACTCGTGCCTGAAACCCGCCTCACGCTGGGCTCGGATCGCCAGAACAAAGACGGTGTCGATCTCGGCAACGTAGCGGTACAGCGCCACATACCCGTGCGAGCGCCGACCAATCACCAATTCCCGTTTGCCGCTTTCGGCAGGACGGCCAATCAGAGGGCTGGTTTCGATCACGCCGATGGCTGCGACGCTCTCGTGTATCCGCGCCACGGGGTTCTCGACCTGATACTGATCGAAGTGATCGAGAATCCGGTCGAAATCCTCCCGAACCTCGGGCGCCAGCTCGATGCGCGACACGCTACTTCGCCAGCTTGCGCGCCACCGGACGCTTCACCGCCTTGCCGACCACGCGCCCCTCCAGGTAGCTGCGCATCTCGCTCCACGGAATCGTCTTGCCGGTTTTCACGATACGTGCGTAACGCTCTTCGGCCTCGGCAAGGAACTCGGCTCGACGCTCTGCCTGTTCAGCCTTTTCGGCAATCGCCTCGAGGATGAAATTGTGGGCGGTCGTGCCGGCACGCCCAGCAGCTGCCGAAACACGGGCCTTCAGGTCATCGGGAATACGGATGGTCGTGGTGCTCATGAGAAGCTCCGGAGCGGATTCAATACGCACCCAATGTCGCAAACATGTGGCACAAAAGTGCGATCAGGAAGGAGGTGCGGACACACAATTCACTCTCTCATGCCTTGCCGAAGTGCATCACCCCGCCGGTACAAGTAACCCGAATCGTATCCTTGGCGGCAAAACGTCCTTCGAGGATCGCCTTGGCCAGCGGGTTCTCGATCTGCGCCTGGATCGCGCGCTTCAACGGCCGCGCACCAAAGATCGGGTCGAAGCCGGCGGTGGCGATTTCGGACAGCGCGCTGTCGTCGACGTCCAGCGCCATCTCCAGTTGCGCCAGCCGCTTTTCCAGATAGCCGAGCTGGATCTTCGCGATCGACTTGATGTTCTTTTCGTCGAGCGAATGGAAGACGACCACCTCGTCGATACGATTGATGAACTCCGGCCGAAAATAGGTTTTCACCTCGCCCATCACCGCCAGCTTGATAAGCTGGTAGTCGTCGCCGGCCATCTGCTGGATCATCTGCGAACCGAGATTGGATGTCATCACCACGACGGTGTTCTTGAAGTCAACCGTGCGCCCCTGCCCGTCGGTCATGCGGCCGTCGTCGAGCACCTGCAGCAGCACGTTGAACACGTCCGGGTGAGCCTTTTCAACCTCGTCGAGCAGGATCACGCTGTAGGGCTTGCGGCGCACGGCTTCGGTAAGATACCCACCTTCCTCGTAACCCACATATCCGGGCGGCGCGCCGATCAGGCGGGCGACCGAATGCTTCTCCATGAACTCGCTCATGTCGATGCGGATCAGGTGGTCTTCCGAATCGAACAGGAAATTCGCCAGCGCCTTGCACAGCTCGGTCTTGCCGACGCCGGTCGGGCCGAGGAACAGGAAGGAGCCGTAAGGCCGGTTCGGATCGGCGAGCCCGGCGCGCGAACGACGGATGGCGTCGGATACCAGGCGCACCGCCTCGTCCTGTCCGACGACGCGCTGGTGGATCTTGTCTTCCATCGCCAGCAGTTTTTCGCGCTCTCCCTGCATCATCTTGGAAACCGGGATCCCGGTCGCGCGCGAGACGACCTCGGCGATCTCCTCGACGCCGACTTCGTTGCGCAGCAGCTGGTTCTTCTTCGCAGTGCCGCCTGATTTTTCAGCGGCCTTCAATTGCGCTTCCAGTTGCGGCAGCTTGCCGTATTGCAACTCGGCGAGCTTGTCGTACTGCCCTTTGCGCTGCAATTCAGCCATTTGCGCCCGGAGCTTGTCGATCTCTTCCTTGATGTGCGCGCTGCCCTGCACCTGCGCCTTTTCGGCCTTCCAGATTTCTTCAAGGTCGTTGTATTCGCGTTGCAGCTTGAGTAGTTCGTCCTCGATCAGCTGCATGCGCTTCATCGACGCTTCGTCCTTCTCCCTGCACACGGCTTCGCGCTCGATCTTGAGCTGGATCATGCGCCGGTCGAGTTTGTCCATGACTTCCGGCTTGGAGTCGATTTCCATCTTGATGCGCGCCGCCGCCTCGTCGATCAGATCAATGGCCTTGTCCGGCAGGAAGCGGTCGGTGATGTAGCGATGCGACAACTCAGCAGCGGCAATGATCGCCGGGTCTGTAATGGGAACGCCGTGGTGTAGTTCATAGCGTTCCTGCAAACCGCGCAGGATGGCGATGGTGCTCTCGACGCTCGGCTCGTCGACGAGAACCTTCTGGAAGCGGCGTTCGAGAGCGGCGTCCTTCTCGACGTACTTGCGGTATTCGTCGAGCGTCGTTGCGCCGACGCAGTGCAGTTCGCCTCGCGCCAAGGCCGGCTTCAGCATGTTGCCCGCGTCGATGGCGCCTTCGGCCTTGCCGGCGCCGACCATGGTGTGCAGTTCGTCGATGAAGACGATGATCTTGCCTTCGTCCAGCGCAATTTCTTTCAGGACGGCCTTCAGGCGTTCCTCGAACTCGCCGCGATACTTGGCCCCGGCCAGCAGCGCCGCCATGTCGAGGCTCAACACCTTCTTGCCTTTGAGCGTTTCCGGCACCTCGTCATTGACGATACGCTGCGCCAGCCCTTCGACAATCGCCGTCTTGCCGACGCCCGGCTCGCCGATCAGCACCGGGTTGTTCTTCGTCCGCCGCTGCAGGATCTGGATGGTGCGACGGATCTCGTCGTCGCGCCCGATCACCGGGTCAAGCTTGCCCTCGCGGGCGCGCTCGGTGAGGTCGATGCAGTATTTCTTGAGCGATTCGCGCTGACCTTCGGCTTCCTGAGTATCGACGCCCTGCCCGCCGCGCACGGCCATGATCGCGGCCTCCAGCGCCTTGCGGTTAAGCCCGTGCTGTTTCGCCAACCGACCCGCCTCGCCCTTGTCCTCGCACACCGCGAGCAGGAACATCTCGCTGGCGATGAACTGGTCGCCGCGCTTCTGCGCTTCCTTGTCGGTGAGGTTGAGCAGGTTGACCAGATCACGCCCGACCTGCACGTCACCGCCATGTCCTTCAACCTTCGGCAAGCGATCGATGGACTGATCAAGCGCCGCTTTCAATGCCTGCACATTAACTCCCGCCTGCGCCAGCAGCGAGGACGTGGCGCCGTCTTCCTGCTGCAGCAGGGCCAGCAGCAGGTGGGACGATTCCATCATCTGGTTGTCGTGGCCGACGGCCAGGCTCTGCGCGTCAGCCAGAGCCTGCTGGAACTTGGTGGTGAGTTTATCTTGTCGCATGCATTTCTCCCGCGAGACGTTACCGAATGGCAACGAGATGGGGGACACCCCCTCGTTTTCAAGGGCATCTGAACCATTTACAGAAATGAGCGATTTCAGAAATTCGTTGCTTTACCCGGACTGCGATGCTTGAATCAAAAACAGGGCGTCGCCAGGAGAACGATCATGACCTTCATGAAGAGGATGTCCTTGCGCAACAAGCTCAACAGCCTGACGGGAATCGTCATCGCGGGCCTGTGCCTTCTAGCGGCAATCGTTCTCGTCGGCGAAAGAAACCAGCTTCTCGCCGACCGCTACGACAAGGTCCGAAACCTAGTCCATTGAACCAAAGAGATTGCACCCCATATGGTTTGCATGGGAAAGATGAATCTGAGTGATTTGGAGCGGGAAGAGTTGGAAGGCTTGCAGCGCAAGCGGACAGCGGCAATGGCGCAGGTTCGGCGCGCGAAGCTGATTCTTCTGCTCGATGACGGCGTGTCGCGGGACACGATCATGAATACGCTGGGCTGTGACTCGCGCTTTATCGCGACGTGGCGAGCGCGCTTTACCGAGGAGCGGCTGGCAGGCCTGTACGGTCGGCATCCGGGTCGCGCAC